>NZ_LUNH01000013.1:0-118027 GCF_001628525.1 Aeromicrobium sp. REDSEA-S38_B2
GACCAGCGCCGAGCCGGCACGCAGCACCGTTGGTCGTGTAGCGGATCCGGCGAGCGCCAGCGAGCTCGAGGCCGCGTATCGAGACCACTCGAGACAGATCAACGTAGAGCGCGCACCCACCACCGCTGGTCGAGTAGCCGATGCACGCGAGGAACGAGCGTTCGCGTCGGCGTATCGAGACCACTCGGGGCAGACCAGCGTCGAGCGGGCACGCACCCGAGCCTGACCGCTGCCGAGGTCTCGATACAGCGGGACGCCTTCGGCGTGCACCACTCGACCTGCCCTCACCGCTCCTTCGCTGCGCTCAGTCGGGTTCGGGCATCGGGTTCAGTCATCCATCAGGCCGGACTCGAACGCGACGATCACCGCCTGCACGCGGTCGCGGGCACCGAGCTTGGTGAGGATGCGCGAGACGTGCGACTTCACCGTCGCGCTGCTCACATACATCTCGGCGGCGATCTCGGCGTTGCTGAGCCCACGGGCGAGGGCGCGGAGCACGTCGCGCTCGCGGTCGGTCAGGTCGTCGAGGACGGTCGCGTCGCCGCGGGCGCGTCCGGTGGAGCGGGCGATGACACGACGCGTGACCTCGGGCGCAAGCAGCCCGTGACCCTGCGCGGCGAGGCCGATGGCGCTCACGAGGTCCTCGGGCGGGCAGTTCTTGAGCAGGAACCCGCTGGCGCCGGCCTGCAGCGCCGCGAACAGGTACTCGTCGTCGTCGAACGTCGTGAGGATGAGCACGCGTGTGTCGGGGTGCTCGGCGACGATGCGCTCTGTGGCGGTGATGCCGTCGGTGCCGGGCATCTGCACGTCCATCAGCACGACGTCGGGCGACAGCGCCGCGACCTGGCGCTGCGCCTCGTCGCCGTCGCGCGCCTCGCCGACGACCTCGATGTGGTCCTCGATCTCCAGGATCATCGAGAACCCGGCGCGGATCAGCTCCTGGTCGTCGACGAGCAGCACGCGGATGGGGGTGGTGTCGCTCATGCGTCCTCCCGGTCGACGGGGATGCGTACCCGCACGCGGAAGCCGCCCGCGGGTCGGGGGCCGATGTCGGCGAGGCCGCCGTGCATGGCGACGCGCTCGCGGATGCCGTCGAGCCCGAACCCGCCGCCGTCCTCGCGGGCGTGGAGCGGGTGGGGCCGTCGTCGAGCACCTCCACCTCGACCGCGGCGCGCTCCCCCGGCTCGCTGAGGTGGCGCAAGGTCACCCGCGCCGACGTCGCCGCGGAGTGACGGCGCACGTTGCTGAGCGCCTCCTGCGCGACCCGGTAGAGCGACAGCCCGACCGTGTCCGGCACGGGGAACGTCTCCCCCACGCAGTGCACCTCGACGGACGGGCGGTCGGTGGTCACGGCGAGCTGGCGGACGTCGTCGAGGCCTGGCTGGGGGCCGCGGTCCGACGGCGCGGCGTCGTCGTCGGAGCGCAGCAGCCCGACGATCTGGTGCATCTGGGCGACGGCCTGGCGCGACGACGTCTCGATCGCCCCGAGCGCCTCGCGGGCGCGCTCGGGCCGGGCCTCGAGCAGGCGGCTGGCGCCGGCGGCCTGCACGCCGATGCCGCTGACGTGGTGCGCGACGACGTCGTGCAGGTCGCGTGCGATCCGGACCCGCTCGGCCTGCACGGCCTGCCGCTGCTCGACGTCCTGCACGGCGCGCTCGCGCTCGCGCTGGTCCTCCACGAGCGCGCTGCGTCGGGCGCTGAGGTAGGCGGCCTGCCCCCAGGCGATGGCTCCGAAGAAGTACATGACGTTCAGCGCGACGCTGTAGACGATGAGCGCGACCTTGGGTGGCAGCAGACCGGTCTGTTCGCCGAGCGGCGGCATGAGGTCGCGACCGAACGACCACAGCAGCCAGCCGAACATGCCGACGAGCACCACCAGGGTGACGACCATCAGCGACCTCGGCCGCCGCGACCACGCCCACGCGGCGTAGAGCGCGGCGAAGAGCACCATCTGGATGGTGAAGACGGCGCCCAGCTCGAGCAGCCGCTCGCCGACGACGATGAAGACGGCCGAGACCACCACGAGGACGGTCAGCGGGTACTGCCGACGCCAGCACAGGGCGAGGCCGCCGAGGCCGAACCACAGGTACGCCTCGACACCCTTCCAGCCCGTCGACACGCCCGACGCGCTGGCGTAGACCTGCACCGACGCGACGCTCACGAGGGCCGCGACGACCCCCAGGACGACGTCGGTCGCCAGCTGGGCGCGCGTGGGTCGCGGTCGGGTCCAGGAGCGGTCGAGGATGCTCACGCCTCGACCCTAGCGAGGCTACGCCCCGGTAGGCGTGCGCCCGTGGCGACGCTGGGACGGCGGCGTACGCTGGACGGCGTGACGATCGCACCGGACGGCCGCAAGATGCTTCGACTCGAGGTCCGCAACAGCCAGACCCCGATCGAGAAGAAGCCCGAGTGGATCAAGACCCGCGCGAAGATGGGTCCTGAGTACAACGAGCTGATGAAGCTGGTGAAGGGCGAGGGTCTGCACACGGTCTGCCAGGAGGCCGGCTGCCCCAACATCTTCGAGTGCTGGGAGGACCGCGAGGCCACCTTCCTCATCGGCGGCGAGCAGTGCACGCGACGTTGCGACTTCTGCCAGATCGACACCGGTAAGCCGGCTCCGCTCGACCGCGACGAGCCGCGTCGCGTGGCCGAGAGCGTGCAGAAGATGGAGCTGCGCTACTCGACGATCACCGGCGTCGCCCGCGACGACCTGCCCGACGGTGGCGCGTGGCTGTACGCCGAGACGGTCCGCAAGATCCACGAGCTGAACCCGGGCACCGGCGTCGAGAACCTCATCCCCGACTTCAACGGCAAGCCCGACCTGCTCGAGGAGGTCTTCAGCTCCCGGCCTGAGGTCCTCGCGCACAACGTCGAGACCGTGCCGCGCATCTTCAAGCGCATCCGTCCGGCGTTCACGTACGAGCGCTCGCTCGACGTCATCACGCAGGCGCGCGACTACGGCCTGGTCACCAAGAGCAACCTCATCCTCGGCATGGGCGAGACCCGCGAGGAGGTCTCGCAGGCGCTGCGCGACCTGCACGAGGCGGGCTGCGACCTCATCACGATCACGCAGTACCTGCGCCCCTCCCCGCGCCACCACCCCGTCGAGCGCTGGGTGAAGCCCGAGGAGTTCGTCGAGCTCAAGGACGAGGCCGACGAGATCGGCTTCGCCGGCGTCATGTCGGGCCCGCTCGTGCGCTCGTCGTACCGCGCCGGACGCCTCTACCAGCAGGCCGTCGAGAGGCGTGAGTCCACGGGCGAGGTCGTCCTCCGCCACACGGACGGCGCCGCCTGAGGCACCCGTAAGATGGACGGCATGTCCACCCCTGCCGCCCCGCCCGAGGGACGTCTGCGCCAGCTGCGCCAGGCGTACAAGATCACCAAGCAGTCCGACCGCAACGTCGGCCTGTTCATGCTGCTGGCCTTCGTGCTGGGCGCCGGCATCCCGGCCGTGCTGCTGCTGACGTTCATCGGCACCGGCGTGCTGGCGATCGTCCTCACCGTGATCATCTCGGTGCTGTTCGGCATCCTCGGCGCGCTGTTCGTGCTCGGACGTCGCGCGGAGAAGGCGGCCTACTCGCAGGTCGAGGGCCAGACGGGCGCCGCTGCAGGCGCGCTGCAGATGCTGCGTCGCGGCTACCACGTCAAGCAGGCAGCGGCCTTCAACAAGAACCAGGACGTCGTGCACCGCGTCGTCGGGCGTCCGGGCATCATCCTCGTCGGCGAGGGCAACTCCACCCGCGTGCGCAGCCTGATCGCGTCGGAGCGCAAGAAGCACGCGCGCATCGTGGGCGACGAGGTGCCGGTGCTCGAGGTCGTCGTCGGTCGCGGCGACGGCGAGGTGCCGCTGCCGAAGCTGATCAAGCACGTGCGCAAGCTGCCGAACGCCATCAAGCCGGCCGAGCAGACCGCGATCCTCAACAAGCTGAAGGCGCTCGACGCGATGCGCCCGGCCGCACCCATGCCGCGTGGCCCGGTGCCGACGAGCATGAAGGGCGCCCGCCGCCAGATGCGGGGCTGATGCCTCGCACGTGGCTGGTCCTGGCGCTCGCGGCGACGCTCGGCGTCGGCGCGTGCCAGGCGGCGACGTCGGGCGAGATGACGAGCCAGACGTACCGCTCGCTCGACGCGCGCGGCGACGCGCTCACGCCCGACGACGTGCGCGAGGCCGGTGGCACGGACGACCCCGACCTAGCGCGCACGTTCGTCGAGGAGGGCGGACGGGCGGAGCCGTCGGGGGCGTCGTGCCTGTACGCACGGACGACTTACCGCGAGTCCTACCGCGGGGTGGCGCGCTTCTGCTTCGACGGCGCGACGGTCGTGTCGGTGGAGCGCAACCGCGCCGACCTCGACCGCTGAGCGACGTCAGATCCCGAGGCGGGCGACGCGCGACCCGGAGAGGATGTCGTGCAGTCCCCGGTGGTCCTCGTTCTGGATGACGGCGGGGATCACGAGGCACAGCAGGGCCGTGCGCAGCGCCGCCCGCGGGAGGCCGATCGGCTGCCCGTCGGGCGAGACGACCTGCAGGCTCAGCACGCGCTTGCCGATGGAGTAGCCGAGCACGCCGGTCAGGAGCGTGACCTCGACGAAGAAGACCCCGAGGGTGACGAAGGAGCTGACGGCCCCCTCCCCCGCCAGCGGCGTCCGGGTGACCGCGACGACGCTGAGCATCGCCACCGCCCAGTCGATGAAGAGGGCCAGCAGGCGGCGACCGAGCGAGACGTCGTACACGTCGTGAGCCTAGCGGGCGGCTCGCCGCCGACACGTGGCGTTCATCCTCGGGCGAGACTTGTAACATGCCCGAAACAATGGAGTGACGGTAGGGAAACTGCCTCTGCCTAGCGTCGGTGACGCGGCCGCCGAGGCGTCCGCTCCCGCCACATCGACGACCAGGCCACCATCGCGTGGCTGAGGAGGCCCCATGTTCGGCAATGCCGACGAGTTCTTCAAGTACGTCAAGGACGAGGGCGTCGAGTACCTCGACGTCCGTTTCACCGACCTGCCCGGCATCCAGCAGCAGGTGACGCTGCCGGCGTGGACGTTCGACGCCGACGCCGCCGAGAACGGTGTGGCCTTCGACGGCTCGTCGATCCGCGGCTTCCAGAGCATCGACCAGTCCGACATGGTGCTCTACCCCGACTTCGGCACGGCCTACGTCGACCCGTTCAAGCGTCGCAAGACGATCGCGATGGACTTCTTCGTCCACGACCCGATCACGGGCGAGGCCTACTCGCGCGACCCCCGCAACATCGCCCGCAAGGCGGAGGCGTACCTGGCCACCACCGGCATCGGCGACACCGCGTTCTTCGCGCCCGAGGCCGAGTTCTACATCTTCGACCGCGTCAACTACGGCACCAGCGCCAACAAGTCGTTCTACGAGATCACGTCGCTGGAGTCGGCCTGGTCGACCGGTGAGGACATCACCGACAACCGCGGCTACAAGGTCCGTTACAAGGGCGGCTACTTCCCCGTCGCGCCGACGGACCAGACGGCCGACCTGCGCAACGACATGATGACGAACCTCGCGAACGCGGGCCTCGTCCTCGAGCGCGGTCACCACGAGGTCGGCACGGCCGGCCAGGCGGAGATCAACTACAAGTTCGACACGCTGCTCAAGGCGGCGGACGACATCATGAAGTTCAAGTACATCGTCCGGAACACGGCGTGGGCCGCGGACAAGACGGTGACCTTCATGCCGAAGCCGATCTTCGGCGACAACGGCTCGGGCATGCACGTGCACCAGTCGGTCTGGAAGGACGGCTCGCCGCTGTTCTACGACGAGGCCGGCTACGGCGGACTGTCCGACACCGCCCGTCACTACATCGGCGGCATCCTGAAGCACGCGCCGTCGCTGCTGGCGTTCACGAACCCGTCCGTGAACTCCTACCACCGTCTGGTGCCGGGCTTCGAGGCCCCGATCGCGCTGGTCTACTCGGCCCGCAACCGTTCGGCCTGCGTCCGCATCCCGATCACGGGCTCGAACCCGAAGGCCAAGCGCATCGAGTTCCGCTGCCCCGACCCGTCGAGCAACCCCTACCTGGCCTTCTCGGCCCTGCTGCTCGCCGGCATCGACGGCATCAAGAACAAGATCGAGCCGCCGGCCCCGATCGACAAGAACATCTACGAGCTCCCGCCGGAGGAGTACGCCGAGATCGACATGGTCCCGACGTCGCTGAACGCGGTCCTCGACAACCTCGAGGCTGACCACGAGTTCCTCACCCAGGGCGACGTGTTCACCCCCGACCTCATCGAGACGTGGATCGACTACAAGCGCACCGAGGAGATCCTCCCGGTCCAGCTGCGTCCGCACCCGCACGAGTTCGAGCTGTACTACGACATCTGATCTGAGGGTTTTCACCCTCTGCCAGTCGTTGCCGAAAACGGCGGCTGACCTGCGGAGACGTCTTTCGACGTCTTCCAAACGTCAGCCGCCGTTTCTCGTTGGTGTGTGTCACCAGTGTGTCAACAGAATCAGCAGGACCGGCCTCGGCAATACCCCACCAACGCAACACGACATTAGGCGCAAGCCTAAGATGACTCGGGCACAGTACGCGGCGGCTGTCGGAAAGGACCTGGTGCCCGTTTGGCGAGCGTTGGTACAGCATGCATGAGCGGCTTCCATCCCACGAATCCATGAACCCATAGGGCGCGTCGTTAGTGTGCGCTGGGTGGCACGATCACGACCCTGATCAAGATTTGCATCCGGACGAGAGCGGCGTTTGCTGACGTTCGTGGCGACGCATGGTGGTCTTGCAACATGACGCAAGTGACCCCTGTCCGGTCCAGGCGCGACCTCAAACGCACCGAGCGTTCGCGGAAGGCTTCGAATCAGAATCGACCCGGACCGATGCAGGAATATTTCTGTCGATAAGAGTGGAATATCGTCGGATGGTCTGCCTATAGTTACAGGTGTGGCATTCCCTTCAGTTCATGAGGAGACGCGCCGGCCAATGGTCGGCACGGTCCGAGTCGCGCGCGGGTTGACGCAGACTGAACTCTCAGCGCGCAGTGGGATCTCGCAAGCGGTGTTGTCGAAGTTGGAGAGTGGCGCGGTCGAGCTGGACTCAAGTCGATTAGCCGCATTGTCAGTTGCGCTGAAGACTCCCGAGGAGCTCTTACGTCTCCCCTACGCCGACGTCGGTGCCGCCCCGTTCGTTTTTCATCGCAAGCGTTCGACGCTCCCTGTTTCGAAGGCCAACCAGATCCGGGCGGAGTTGGAGCTTACGCATCTGCAGGTTGAGCGCATCCTTGGGGAGCGGCGGCCTACGACGGCGATCCGGCGCACCCCGTTGCCCGACGACGGGTTCGTTTCCCCGGAGGAGCTTGCGCAGGATCTGCGCAAGGAGCTGTCGATCGCGCCGGGCCCGATCCCGGACCTGACTGCGGTGCTCGAAGCGGCGGGCGTGGTCGTGCTGGTGAGGGACTTCGGGTCCGCCCTGATCGACGCGATCATGAGCTGGCCCGACGGCCGCGTGCCGCTGGTGATCGCTGGCATGCATGCGCCTGCGGACCGGCAGCGGTTCACGATGGCGCACGAGCTCGGTCACGCGGTGATGCATCAGGTGCCGACAGAGAACCAGGAGTCCGAAGCTGATCGGTTCGCGAGCGAGCTGCTGATGCCGGCGTCGGATATCGCGCCGGCGCTGAAGGGGGTCACGGTCCCTCGGCTGGCTCAGCTCAAGCCGGTGTGGGGTGTCTCGATGGCTGCTCTACTTCGAAGGGCTCGGGACCTCGGTGGCATCAGCGAGTCGCAGTACAAGCAGGTCAACATCGAGTTCTCCAAAGCCGGCTACCGGAGCCGGGAGCCGGTGGAGTTGCCCCGAGAGTCGCCATCGCTTCTGGACGCGGCGCTCGAGGAGCGGATCTTGGCAGGCGAAGACGTTCAGATGATCGCGGAGTCGGCGTTGATGACCGAGGCTGAGTTCCGCAGAGTTTATGGAGGTGAGGCAGATGAGCGTTGACCAGGGATCGATCCTGAGCACCGTCGTCGATGGCCGCACGTCGTCAGTGCATGCCTCGCGTCCGAGCGTCGTGGGTTCGACTGTCGAGCAGCGACTCTCGCGTCGCGTGTTGGTCGTGGCGAGTACCGAGGCGACCCAGACCGCGGCCCACGTCGACACCGCCGGTGGCGGTCTCGTGGTGGCCGGGACTGAGGCGACGCGGACGGTTCGGCAGATCAAGGCCGCCTATCCCAATCTGACCCTGCTTGTCGACCCGACGTCCCACACCGGGCATGTCGCATCGGAGGCTGAACCGTTCATGCTCGGCGAGGAGGGTCTGTTCGAGTTCACCTTGGCCGATCACCTGGCGGGGCAGATCAGTGCCGGTGCCGACATCGCGGTGACCCCGACGGGCTTCATGGAGCCCGGCGATCCGAAGGCTCTCAAGGCAGCCCTGGAGATCGTAAACGCGGTGGACCGCGATGATGTTCTGTTTCTGCTGCCCGCGCACCCCCGCTGGTGCGCCGAGCCCAACGTCCAGCAGCTCATCGCGGTGGCCAGGCGCAGCCGGCACCCGGTGGCGCTCGCGCTGGGACATAAGACGGACCCGCTGACGACCAAGGGAGTTCCGGCGGGGTTCAGGCGGTTCTTCGCAGAGGTCGGGTGGGCGATGCCCTGGAGGACCGATCTGGCTGCATTCGACGCGCTCGCTCACGGCGCCAAGGCCGCGGCGGTCGGGCAGCTGCCCAGCCTCCGACGGATCAACCTGCCGGGCGAGAAGGGCTTCGCCGGCCGACCGGGTGAGAAGTTTCCCAGCGTCTTGATGAACGACCTGCTTCGCTACAGCCGCGTCAGCCACATGCGGGAGAACTGGTTCGCCAGCGTCAGCCCCTACGCCTGCGACTGCTCGGTGTGCGTTGGGCGCGCGGTCGACCGGTTCAGCGGATCGCCTGAACATCGCCTCGAGGCGCACCTGCATAACCTCGCGATGATCAACGCGATGCGCCAGGACATTGACGGACTGACCCAGGCGCAGATCGCCCAGTGGTGGCGTCGTCGCCTGCTCGACTCCGAAGAGGCGCACATCAAGCTCGGCGCCTACACCTCGACCACGGTCGGCATGCCGGCGGTCGTGAAGGAGTGGATCGACCTCGCAGGCTAGCCGCGCCTGGAGACCACTGATCCCGCCAAGCCGGTCTGCGAATACACGACCTCAGCGAACTTCCACGATGCGCCGGTGTACCGCTCAGGCTTGAACGGCACCGGCCCCAACAAGTCTCTGACTGTCGATGCTTGGCCGGTCGTTTGGCTCGCCACAGCAACACCAATGCCCAGGAACTTCGCCTCAAGCCACATAAGGTCATCGTCAGCGGGTTCCCGGTCAAGCAAGATGCGGCGCTCACAGTACGGTCCAAACCTCGCTGCGGCGGCGAGCGCTTGACGCCACGATCGTCCAGGGACCGTCACTCGGTCGACTCGAAGCGGCGGGCGAACCGTGCGCGTGGCGTACGGCTGGCCACGACGGTCGATGGTTAGCTCGATCCCAGGCACACCAGCGAGTAGGTCGGTCTCATAGCTCGATAGCCCTGCGACATAGTGAGGCTTACCGAGCGGGAGTGTGAGCAGCAAGTTCAGCAAGTCGAGATCTCGCAGCTTGATTGCGCCAACAGCACGACGGCGCCATATCTCCGTCTCGTCAAGAGTGATCTCCGCTAGAACGTCGACGTCCCGAACGCGGACCTCTTGGCAGAGGACGTCGCCGTCAACGCTCAGGAACGGCTCCAACCCTGGTGGCCTTGTCATCGCTGCGTCCTCTCATTGCGACCGTTCGTGTCTCGTAGAGCCTCGTGACTAGCCGGCATCGCCGACGGCCTCCTTACATAGGAGCGAAGCTGCGTCCCAAAACGGATGTGACCTGCGGCTGTACCGCTGCGTTCGCTCCCTCCGCTCTCTTGGCAGCCTCTCGACCAACCCGACCGTCGTCAGATCCTCCAGCAACCTGTGCACCGTACTTCCCGCCAGCTTCGTGCGGCCCACCACCTCCGGCGCTGTGAACTCCGAGCCCCGGGCAGCGGCGATCGAGTCGGCAACCCGCAGCATGTGCCGGTTGCCGAACAAGGTCTTGGACCAGACCAAGTCAGTATCATCCCGCCCACTCACACATCGCACTTTATCCTAGATTCCGGAATCTCGAATCTAATTTGAAGTACGAGACTTGCTCCTCGGCAGCGAGCCACCCGACCGAGGATGAATGCCATGACTAGTGATGAGACCGAGCGCAAGCTCCAAGCCTCGATGGCTGCGCACCTGTCCTCAACGCAAACCGAGAATCGCACCGGAAGAACCGCACCTGCCCGAAGCGCGCTGGAGCAGACGGGACTGCTGCACCGATAGGTGACAGGTGGGTTTAGGCCGCCAGGGCGACGGTCTGGTTCATGATGGTCTCCCACTCGATGGGGGTCAATTGGCCGAGGACGGCTTGTCTGCGACGGCGGTGGTAGGTCTCTTCGATCCACGTCACGATCGCGATCCGCAGCTCTTCTCGGTGTCGCAGCGGCGGGTGTTGAGGACGTCCTTCTGCAGCAGGGCGAAGAACGACTCCATGGCGGCGTTGTCGCCTGCTGCGCCGACGCGCCCCATCGATCCGACCATGTCGTGGCAGGCGAGCGCGGTGATGAAGCGGCGGCTGCGGAACTGGCTGCCGCGGTCGGAGTGGACGATGCATCCGGCGACGTCTCGACGGCGGGCGACGGCGTTCTCGAGCGCCTGGAAGGCCAGGTGGGAGGTCATGTGGTCGCTGATGGAGTAGCCCACGATCCGGTTGGACCAGGTGTCTTGAGCGCGCAGAGATAGACCTTCCCCTCGGCGGTGGGGTGTTCGGTGGGGGCACCTCCCTGCACGAAGTGCTTGTGGGAATGTCGGTCAGCCAAATCTGGTTGGGCCTCCCGGCCTGGAAGACACGGTTCAGGAGGTCGTCATGCACTGGTGGGCCGGCCAACTTGGCGTTGCGGCCGCGCTTCTTGCTGAAACTCGACCACCAACGATTCTCCGAGCAGATCTTCCAGACCGTCCGCTCAGCGACGTCGAAGCCAGCAGCTCGGACCTCGTCGACCAGGAATCGGTATCCGTACTGCGGGTCGTCCTCATGCGCGCCCAGGACGGCGTTGGACAGGTGGGCGTTGTCCTACTCTGAGGTGGTGATCGGGGCAGCGAGCCAGCGGTAGTACTGCTGGCGACACAGCCCGAGCACCCTGCAGCTGAGCGAGACTCCGATCCCGTCAGCCGCGAGCTACCTCACGAGTGGGAAGAGACTTTTCCCGGCAGGTTCGCTTGTGACAGGTAGGCCGCCGCGCGCCGCAGGACCTCGTTCGCCCCCGCAAGCGGGAGGTGCCCCCACTACTCGAGCCGGCGGATCCGCTTCTTCGCTTCACGCAGCTCAGAGTTCTCTGCCGCGGTGGTTCCGGGTTTGAGTCCGTCCTCGACGTCCGCGGTCTTCATCCAGTTCGCCAGGCACGACTCGCTGATCCCGAAGTCGGCAGCGATGTACTTCGACAGGTGGCCGGGCTCGCGGCTCCGAGCGACCCGCACGACGTCCTCGTGGAACTCTCGGGGGTAGGGCTTGGGCATGGTGCACATCCTTTCAGCGGCACCTCGCGGCACCACAGATCAGATGTCACCTATCGATGCAGCAGTCCCCTCGACCGCCTGATGACGGTCGAGGGGGTCGCCGAGTACCTGTGCGTCCCCGTCAACACGCTCTACCAGTGGCGGCACAAGGGAACTGGCCCGACAGCCTTCCGTGTCGTAGCGCTACCTGCGCTACGACCCGAGCGACGTGCGTTCCTGGCTCCGCGAGAACAGCGGGACGGGTCATGGCGCCCACTGACCGTCGCGTACGTCGCAGCCGAGACGGCGAACGACGGCTCAAGTACATCGTCCGTTGGCGCTAGCTTGGTGGCGGCGCTCGCTCAAAGACCTTCACCCGCAAGACAGACGCCAATCGGTTCGCGGCCACGGTGTCTGCCGACATCGTGCGCGGCCAATACTTCGATCCGGACGCCGGCAAGATCAGCTTCAAGGACTACGCGGCGGAGTGGCTGGAAGCTCAGACGTTCGACGAGGGCACACGAGAGGCGGTCGAACTGCGTTTACGGCTGCACGCCTATCCGGGCCTCGGCGCGAAACTGCTGAGCGACGTCAAGCCGTCCACCATCCAGCCCTTGCTGCGCGGCCTGTCCGAGTTGGCCCCCACCTATCAACAGGTCATCTTCACCAACGTCTCCACCGCCTTCACCGCCGCCGTGGACGACTCGCTGATCCAGAAGAACCCATGCAATGCACCCTCGGCGTGTCAACCCAAGCCCGAGCAGCGCAAGCTCACGCCGTGGACGGCCGGACAAGTCACGAACGTCCGCAGCGCGCTCCCCGAGCGCTGCCAACTGGTCGCTCAACTCGGCGCCGGCCTCGGCTTGCGACAAGGCGAGATGTTTGGCCTCTCCCCCGACGACATCGACATCGAGAAGGGCGAGATCGAAATCGTCCGCCAGGTCAAACTCGGTGCCAGCAACAGGCAGCTCTTCGGCCTGCCCAAAGGACGCAAGACACGGCGCGTGCCTCTGCCCGACTCCGTGCTCGACGCGATCAACGAGCACATGACTCGCTACCCGCCTCGCGAGGTGACACTTCCGTGGGACCGACTCGACGGATCGGAACGCACCTTCACTTTGCTTATGACGACGCGAGGGCGAGGCGCGCTCAACCGCAACTACTTCAACACCTACATCTGGCGTCCGGCCCTGGAGAAGGCGGGCATCGAAACCGAGCGCGAGAACGGCACCCACGCGCTCCGCCACCTCTACACCAGCACGCTGCTCGACGCAGGCGAGTCGATCAAGGCGCTGAGCGAATACCTCGGCCGCGCCGACCCCGGCTTCACCCTGCGGACCTACACCCACCTGATGCCCACGTCTGGTGAACGGACCCGCAACGCGATCGACACCGCGCTGAGCCGGCCACGGGCCGAATTCCCGGCAGGAAACTCTGTGGAAGCCTTCTCCCCTCACCGCCGGACTTCAAAACGCCCGCTGCCCACGACCGATCAGCAGGCGCAACCGCCGGTGTGCGACGACAGGTCCCGCGATTATGAGTCTGCTCAACGAGATTCCGCGAGCCCAATGCAAGACGCTCGTCCGGGTGGCCCAGCGCACCCACGACCTGTCCTCTACAGCCATCCAACCGGCCCCCGACGCCCGCGAAGTAATCCGGTGACCAGCGAACTGTCAACTGGAAGAACACGCCGAGAGCTCGAGCGGCGCGAAGTCGGTGCATCCGTACCGCTAACCGGTCTGTTCGTCGACGCCGACAGGCTGAGACTACTCGCAGCGATCGTCTAGCTATTGAACGCTCAGCGCGACCGAACGCGGGCAACCGGACGGGGCTACAGGAAACTGAGTTGACCGGCCGCCGCGCGTGTAATCGTCATGGTGGTTCCTTCAAGGGTGAAGTCGAGGAGCAGGCCGCTGTCGAGCACCGCCGAGACGCCTGCGTGATCACGCGCAACGATAACCCCAAGAATCGAGCGGTCTTCGGCCACGA
Organism: Aeromicrobium sp. REDSEA-S38_B2; assembly: GCF_001628525.1. Lineage (NCBI taxonomy): Bacteria > Bacillati > Actinomycetota > Actinomycetes > Propionibacteriales > Nocardioidaceae > Aeromicrobium > Aeromicrobium sp. REDSEA-S38_B2. The sequence continues at coordinate 13,536 of NZ_LUNH01000013.1, forward strand.
TCTTGAGCTCATCGCCGTCGTCCGACGCGGCCACGGTCACCGATGTCGGGTCGACGGGCTCGTCACCCTCAAGCCGAGACTGAGCGGTGACGGCGCCGGTTGCCATCATCTCGGCCAGCTTGTGTCGGTCTGTGCCCTGGACGTACTGGAGCAGGTCGAGGACATCGGTCGGGGTCGCTCCGAGATCGGTGCGCCATCCTTGGATGTGCCGGTTGCTCAAGTAGTCGCGTAAGCCTTCTTCGTCCAGTCCGGCATCTTCAGCGATGCGCCCTAGGCGCTGCGCCAGGGTCCGGGACTTTACGTCTCTGACGAGGAGATCGATCGCGAGAGGGGTGTCGACGCCGTATCGCAAGTGGGCAGCGGTGTTAGAGAAGAGCTGCACGGAGCTCAACCGGGACAGCAGGATGTCGTTGGCCTGGACGACGACCAGACCGACGGTCCACGCCAGGTAGTGCTGGACACCTTCACTGATGACGTCGACCATCTGCTCGAGTCGAAAGGCCGAGTCCTGCACCGCAGTGTTCAGGTGGGTGTTGGCCAGTTCGGTGAGTGTTCGTCCCGCGATCCAGTCACGAATCACGGCGTCGGTATCGACGTCGATGTCCGCCCCTCTGGGTGACTTTCGGAAGCGCCAGTACGTCTTCGCTTCGGGCAGATTCAGCAGCCGGGTGTACACGCCTTGGCTGGAGAGCACGTCGAGAGTTTCCGCGAGCGTTTGCTCATCAAGGCCTCCGAGCTGTTGCACATGGTCGACAAGCTCCTCGGCGATCGCCTCGATCACGGCAGCCGAGGCCAAGCTGGTTCCGGCTTGCGCCCAACGTTGACGTGACGCGGGTGGCGTCTGCTCGTACTCGCCCACGACGAGTTCTGCGAGTGCCATCCACCGGTCCTTGAGGTTTTCGGGAAGCTGGGTGAACGCGAAAAGACGCTTTACAACGTCACGCCAGGTCCGGGTGCTTACGAGATCGGGCACGTGGTCCAGGACGTGGAGGATGAACCAGACGTAGTTGACGAAGCCTCCGGCCTCCTTGTCCGGGGTCAGCTGCAGGATCGCGCCCTGTGTCTGCGCGACCAACGCTTCGGCTTCGGCAAGAGCTTCAAGAGCGGACGGCTTGGCGACGGTCGAGCGGACCTCCAGCTCGTCGGGGCCAGGAGTGAGCCGGTCGAAGTCGCTGCCGCTCAGCGCCTTCTGCAACGCCAGGACGATCCAGCCTTCGGACTCCTTGCCGGCGCGGCCGGCGCGGCCAACGGCGTTGAGAAGTTGGGCGGCCGTCATTCGGAACGCGGGGTCCTGGCCGTCGTACTCGGTGGTGGCGATGACAACGGTGCGGACGGGCAGGTTCACGCCGTCGGTCAGGGTGCTGGTTGCGACGACGGCCTTGATGGTCTCGCTGCGGATCGCGTCTTCGACGGCTTCTTGTACCTCAACCGGCAGCCCGGCATGGTGGTAGGCCACACCCTTGCGGACCGTGCCGACGAGGGGGTGGTCCTCGCCGAGGCGTGCGACTAGGGCGTCGGCAAGGCCTTGGGAGCGCGGGTCTTCATCGAGTTGGTCGGCCATGACCTTCGCTGCATCGCGTGCGGTGGCTCGCTGAGATACGACCATGAGGAGGCTGCCGGCACCGAGCAAGAGTGTGGCGGTCTTGGCGGTTGTCGAGTAGGCGGTGGAGGTGTTGCCGCTCCCGGTGATGCGCTTGTTGTCGGGGCCGAGGACGAGCTGCCCGATGGGGGTTTTCTTGCTGGTGGCCAGGTGCCGCTCGGTGGCGTTGGTGGGGCGAACCGCTAGGTGGGCCCGTAGGTCGTAGCGGGTCTTGTCCTTACCACCGCGGCGGCTAGCAGGGGTGTCGGTGCGACTCTCCTCGATTTTCTCGGTGCCCATGAGGACGTGCAACCGTCGTGGCGCTCTCCACTCATCGGTGAACAACACTTCGGATTGTCCGGCAGAAGTCCATGCGGCGAGGGATGCGGCGTTGCCCATCACGCCGGAGAGGAGGATGAGTCGTGCGCTGCTGGCGTCGAGCAGGGAAAGCAGTCCTTCGAGCAGCAGTCCGCGCCCGCCGGTCTCGGCTATGAGGTGGACTTCGTCGATGATGAACAGACTGAACCGGCTCAGGATCTCCTGTGGGTTCTGCCGCAGCGCGTTCATGAGGCGTTCGGGCGTCATGACCTCGACCTGCGGCAGCTGCCCAGTGCCTTCTTCGCCATCGATGGTGTCGTCGCCGAACAGGACCTTGGCACCGAAACCGTCGGGGAGGTCTGCGCCGATTCGTCGGTCGAGGTAGCGCAGTCGGGATCGGAGTCCTTGTCGCATCTCCCGGCCGAGGCTTCGCAGTGGGGTGACGTAGCAGACGTCGCGGTCGTCGAGTGCGGTGTGAGCGCAGATGATGAGCTGTGCGAGTAGCGTCTTGCCGGCGCTGGTCGGGACGGATACGAGCAGCCGGGTGGTGGCGGGGTCGAGGGGGCTGAGGGTCGGGTGGGCAAGGAGGGCGCGCTGGGGCGGCCACAGTGTCAGGATGGGCTGTTGGTCGAGAGTGAACGCCTGCTTGACGGCTGCGGGGAGGTCGGGTGGAAGGACTGCCCAGATGCTGTTGTCGGCGAGCCCGTCGGCGAGGAGGAGCAGATGTCCCGCCACCCAGCGGGTGTCGAGGTCGCTAAGGCCGACTTCGTCGTTGACGACGAGGCGCAGGTGTCCGCGGGCTGCTTCGAGCGCATCGGTGCTGCCTTCCCGTAGGTAGTTCACGAGGTCGGCGACGCCGCGCAGGAGCCGCTGGGTCGGACCGAACATTGTGCCGTCGAGGCTGTCGAGATCGGTCCCGCGGGTCAGTGCCGTGGCGGAGGCTGCCCACGTGCGTAGCCGCCGGTTGAGGGTGGCCATGTCGAGGCCGAGGAACAGGATTCCGGCTTGAAGTGCAACGTCTGCGCTGTCGGTGAACTCGGCTGCTTCGTTCACGATGTCGCGCATCTTGCGGTGGATGGCGCCGGCGTTGGGGCTCTCGTCGGCGCGGTGGTAGCCGACCTGGGCGGCGAACGCGGTGGCGAGTCGATCTCGGTCGGTTTCGGCTGGGTCTTCGAGGAGGAGATCGAGGACGTGGGCGCTAACGGCGAATGCGCGGCGACGCTGTTCGAGCGGGTACCGGAACCCTTCGGCGGTGGAGGCAATTCCATGCAGGTACCAGGCGGTGCGTCGCAGCGGTGTGAGGTCGGCGCGGAAGCCGCTGTCGGTGAGGCCGCGAACGAGTTCGATCTCGAGTTCGGCGATGAGATCGGTGAGCTCGGGTACGGTGGGGAGTTCAGTGAGCTGGTCCTCGCCGAAGGCGGCGTTGAGGTGCTCGGCGGCTAGAGCGCGGTCCACGCGTACCTCCGCACTGTCTCAGCGAGCTCGTCGTAGCAGCCGATGCTGGTGGCGAGTCCGCGCAGTTGGCCGGGTTTGTCGAGGAGCGGCAGCTTTTTGCTCATCTTCTTAAACGGCTTGTCGGGCAGCGGATGGTGGGTCGCGAGCGTCACTCCGGCGCCGACAAGCTCGTCGCCTTGAGTCCACGCGGCGGGGACCTCGGCTATGAACGCGAGCGTCTCGTCGTCGTAGGAACCTGGCGTGAATGTGCCGACGATCTTGGCGACGTACCGTTGGCCGTTGTCCGCGATCTGCTTGTACGCCTTGCTGAGGCTGGTCGATAGCGGCCCGGTCCCTGTGTTCTTCTTGCTTTCCCACAGCCGGAACCGCAGCGCGCCAGCGGCGTTCTCGTAGATGGAGAACCCGTCGGCGCCGGCGTCGGTGACGTCGCCCTTCGGGTCGGGTTGGACGCGGACGCCCGTCTTGTCCTTGGTGAGCAGGTGCCAGAGCCACTCGCCGACGTGGCCGTGCAGGTGGTCCTTGCTCTTCGGCGCGGCCGGCAGCCCGAAGACCGGCTCGATGAACGAGGCGATGGTCTTATCGTGTGTTGGCGGGATCTTGGTCCCTGCGAGAGTGTGTCCGCGCCACGTGTCATACAGAGGGGTGGCGGGGCCGAAGCGGACCTGCATCATCGTGTCAATGAGCACCCAGGCGAGCGCGCCCGCCTCCTCGGGGGTGAGGTTGGCGGCAATGTGCGAGCTCCACTCGCATTTGCTTGCCTTGGCGGCGCCGTCGTGGAAGGTCACCGGGAGGTAGTCGTGGATGCTCAGCCGCTGGTGGGTTCGGGCGTACTCTTCGGACTGCGCGGCCGTCAGTGCAGCGAGAGCGGTTGCCGCCTGGCCCTTGGCGGGCGCCATGGCTTTCGTCATTGTTGCTCCTGGTACGTGCGCGATGTCGGCATCACGAGGACACCCTCTGACTCATGCTGCTCGGCTAGACCGACAGGTCCACTATCCCGCAACGAAGGGGCGGTCGTGGTTGAACGACGTTGTCTTGCAATGCGTTTGCTCAAAGGAAACTGCATGGCGATGGGGTCCCGGAGCGGTTCGTAGCTGACGTCGATACTCGGCACTACCTTGTTTGCCCTCGGTTGTTTCCTGAGCATGGTGGGATAGGGGAGGTGACAATCTTCTCAGCAGTGAATCGCACGGATCCCTCCCCGGCGTCGCACGGGGACAGCCATGCGCAGTTCCTCGACCGCGTCTCCGGGCCGTACTGGGATCAGGTTCGTGCCCTAATCGAGGACTGGTTCTCTCGGCTCTGCCCCGACGCACAATCCGACGTTCGGGGGCGTCTGCGGTCCAAGGATGACCGGCAGTCCAAGGGGGCGTTCTTCGAGCTATACGTACACGAATGCCTGCTTCGGATGGGCTACGCCGTGACCTGCCACCCGGATCTCGAAGGGACGAGTCGGCGACCGGACTTCCTTGCCGAAAAGGACGGGCGGTCGATCTATGTCGAAGCACGATCGGCCTCATTCAGCGACGACGCGGTCGGCAAGTCTGCCCGGGTGAACGCGGTCTACGAATCGCTCGACAAGATGGACAGCCCGAACTTCTTCCTCTGGATCGACGTCGTCAAGCAAGGCGAGGCTCCGCTACGCGCACGGCCGCTGCGAAGCCAACTGGAGAGATGGCTCACGGGGTTGGACCCCGACCAACACACACTCGCCGAGGGCAAGCGTCGCGACGACCTCCCTGGCTACGTCCATGAGGACGCAGGCTGGAAGATCGGCTTCCGGGCCGTGCCGAGATCGCCCGAGGCACGTGGCAGGAAGGGCGCACGTCCGCTCGGCATCTTCGGAGGCGGCGAAGCCCACTGGGTCCACGACGAGGACGGCATCCGGGGCGCTTTGGCTGACAAGGGCTCGGCCTACGGTTCCCTCAACGCGCCATTCGTCATTGCTGTCGCCTCAAGCAGCATCTCTCTCGACGACCACGACATGCTCAACGCCCTGTACGGCTCAGAGGTCGTGGAGTTCCGCACTCACGCCGACGGCACGGAGGAGACCGCCACGGCCCGACAGCCCGACGGCTACTGGTATAGGGGTGACCGCTGGGACCACCGCGGCGTTTCGGCCGTTCTAATGGTCAAGAACCTCCACCCCGCCTTCGTGGGCACCCAGCAGCACACGATCTGGGAGCACCCCGATCCGGAATTCGCTGTGGACGGGTTCCCGCTCTGGAGGCGATCCATCGTTGAGGACGGACGCATGACGTTCGTCGACCCCGAGCGACCGCAGGCCGAATGGTTCAATCTGGGAGACCCGTGGCCGGTCGGCGAGCCCTTCCCGAAGTAGCCACCCACCGAGCGCCAGACGACCGGGCTCGCCGGCGTCTACGGACATCGCCACCATGCCTTCCTATCGCAACTCGCAGACCCTGTACGCGATGCCGAATCGAGGCACCCGAGGTTCTGCCTCAACGAGTTTGCGCGACCCAAGCAGCGTGCTCCGGCGCAACCGACCGGCCGCGCTGGACGAGGCCCCGAAGGATCCCCACCCGGGTGCGGCCCTCGATGACCTGGAGCCCATTCCAAGCAGGGAACAGCGCCGCGCGGTCGATCAGGAGCGGCCGTCGCATCCACGTCCCATAAGAATCCCAGTACGCAGGGATTCCCAGATGCTTGCGGGACTCCAATCGGTGCTCGGCGTTCTCTGCGTTTTCGTCTAGCAGGTCACCGTCCGACGGGCCGGTCGGCATCGTCAAGAACGACTCTGACGGAATGAGTTCGTCGTGCCACTCGATAGAGGTCAGGTCCACGTGACCATAGTCGGCGTGGAAGGAACTCCATCCGGCGAACCAGTAAAGCCACTGCTCGACCACGTCCTCGGGCCAACCAAGGGCGCTGATGCGCTCATCCGCAAGGAAACCGGCTAGTCCGCCGCCGCCGAGCCCTCGACACCGCTTCGACAGATCCTCGAAGTCACCCATATAGACCGCCATCAGGCGTACTCCCACATCGCCGGCGCGTCCACGTGCAGCTCCTGGTCGCAAAAAGCAACGTCTGGGCCTGCAGAGAACCCGTCGGCCTGCTCGACGCAGCAACCCGGCGGTTCGACATACAGGCCGTGTGGAGTCCACTGCGAGCACCGCATTCGCATCTGCGTCCGTCGACCGAATTTCTTCGTCTTCGGCAGCCGGTCCTTCTGTTCCGGTGAGGCAAAGATCCACCGCTCTCGGCCCTGCTCGATCGCGTGCCGCACGAGACCGCGCTCTTTCGGTGTGGCCAGCCGGGTGATCGCCTTCTGCCCCGATGGCTCGTTCGTCAAGGCAACGACTCGATGCGGGGTCACCGGCCACAGGATGTGCGGTGCTGCCAACAGGGAGGGGCCTTTGTTCTTGCGGAACGGCACCAACAGTGGGGCATCGCACGTCCAGAACGTGCCCTCGGGGTCGTCCCACGCCTCGATGGACCTGGTCGTCATCACGTCGGCCGCCTCCCACATGCTCGTGTACAGCAACTCGGTGTGGATGCCGGCAAGCCGGAGCGGGTTCAGGGGTCCTTCATGGACTTGAACTCCTCAGGGTTGTGCGCGACCAGCCAGGCGTCGTGCTAAAGGCGCAGCCGACGCTGCTGTGCAGTCCTCATCCGCTGGACCGCGACCGTCACGCCGAGACCGATGAGGTCATCGAACTCCAGATCCTCGGGGTCCGTGAGCCGCTCGAACAGCGATTGGATACGGCCGAGTTCCGCATCGACAACACCGAACATGGCGTCGACCCGGTTGCGTGCCTCCCCGTCCGGGCCGATGACCCGATCAAAGTTCTCCTCCACACACATGTCGTTCACCGAGAACGCCCATGCCTCTCCGGTCACGGTATCCAAGTTCCAGACACGCCGGTTCTGCTTACCGAACCCCCAACGCTTCAAGTACGTCCGCGGGACGTAGTGGCGCCGACGACTTTTCGGATCGGGTTGCTGCTGCGTCGCGAGCAGACGGTCCATGTAGTCCCGCGACCGGCCTCCTAAAGATTTCCCTCCACCGGTCATCGGGATCTGACCCCACGGGTTACGGTGCTGGGAAACGATCTTCCGGCCAGTAACGGCGCTGGTCGAGACGGCTAAGCACGACGACCGGCACGTGCGCCTCTGGACCCAGATGCGGACCCTCGCTGGAGAGGCCTACATCGACTACGTCGCTGACGTGCTGCGGGGCTCAGCCGCGCAGCGGATCGAGTTCCCCGACTACGACCTACGCCTCTACGACGACCTCCGCGAGATGCGCGAGGACATCATGGCGCGCGACGCCGACCACGGACTCTCCCGCGTGCTCGCCGGCTTCGCCTGGCCCTGGGTCAGCAAGAAGGACAAGCACAGGCCTGACATCGAGATCGACGGCCTGCAGCTGTTCTGGAACCGCACCGACAAGGACTGGATCAACTCACGCACGGCGCTGCAAGAAGTGGGGTGCATCCACACGAGCCAGGGCTACGACCTCAACTACGCCGGGGTGATCATCGGCCACGAGCTGCGCTGGAACGTCGCCGCCGATCGCCCGGAGTTCGTCCGGTCCAACTACCACGACCGCAACGGACGTGCGAACAACACGACGCTGGGCCAGACCTACACCGACGACGACCTCCTCGAGTACGTCATCAACATCTACCGGGTCCTGCTCACCCGAGGTATCCGAGGAACCTACGTCTACGTGTGCGACCCCGCGCTGCGTGAGCGGCTCCGCATCTACTTCCCGCCACCGCCCCATCGCGCCTGAGCGACACGCACATCCCTCGCCTCTGGCCGCAGGGGGACACGGGACCCGTCATCCAGTCACCCGGCCGAGCTGATCGAGCGGTCTGGTGTTTCGTCGGGACGATGCACGCAGGGCGGGATCGCCGTCGCGTGTGTGCGCGGCGCGCGCATGAACGAGCGCCCAGGCCAGGTCACGCTCCGGCGGGGTGCGCGGTCGGCGACCAGCCGAGCTCGGGACCGAGGCGGGTCGCTATGTCGGTCAGGATCTGCACGTAGTCGTCGTGGTCGAACGTGAAGGGCAGCGCGAACACGACCTCGTCGACGGCCTGGTAGCTGAGCGTGGTGTGCAGTTGGTCGGCGATCGACGCGGCCGGACCGATCAGGTCGGTCGAGAAGAGGATGCGGCCCGGACCCTGCGGTGCGTGGGTCCGCGGCAGGCGAGAGTCGACGTACGCCTGGTACTTCGCGACCTGCTCAGGGGTGGCGGAGTCGGTCGGGATGACGACCCGCCCCTGCGACACCCGGCCTCGAGAGGGGTCGCGGTGGTGGGCGCGGAACGTGTCGATGTGGGAGCGTTGCACTCGGTCGAAGTCGTCGTCGTCCTCGGCGCGCACCAGGTTGCTCGACAGCAGGTTCAGCCCGCGCTCGGCAGCCCAGCGGACGGATCCGAGGCCCGCCGCGCCCTGCCAGACGCGCGACGCCAGGTCGGGCACGTGCGGCTCCACGCGAGCGGAGTACGTCTCGATGCCCTCCACGCCCGCGAAGTCGCTGGCCCGGCCTCCGCCCAGGTGGTGCAGCAGACGTTCGATCCGCTCGTAGGTGAAGTCCTCGTCCTCCCACGTGTCCGGGTACAGGCTCTTCTTGACGTCGTCCCAGTGCGTCGGTGGCCCGACGCTGATGCCGGGCTGCAGTCGACCACCGCTCAGCACGTCGACGGTCGCCAGGTCCTCGGCGAGCCGCAGCGGGTTCTCCCAGCCGAGCGGGATGACGGCGGTGCCGAGCTCGATGTGGCGCGTCCGCTGCGTCGCGGCCGCGAGCAACGCCACGGGCGACGACACCCCGTGCTGGAGGTGCCGGTGCCGCACCCACGCGGAGTCGAAGCCCAGCTGCTCGCCGAGCTCGATCACCTCGAGCGTGCTCTCGTGTCCGGGGCGGGGGTCGTCAGGGTCGAACAGTCCGATGGTGAGGAAACCGAGCCGCTGCAGGTGACCGTTCGCCATCGCCACATTGTTCGGCGTGGTCGCGCTGCCTCGTCGCTCGTCTCACTCCCTGACACCGCTGCGGTGGCTCCGTCCGCGAGGTCACGATGACGTCATGGGGACCCCGGCCGGCGACGAAGGACGCGACGTCCGTCGTGGCCGCGAGTGGACCTTCCTCACCACACCGTGGACCGCCGACCACGCGGAGATGCTCTCGATGCTCAGGTCCTGCACCGACCACGACAGCGAGCGGTACCGGCGGCAAGGCGACCGACGCTGACCTGGTCCACCGCCGGTCGCGCGCTCCGTCACCGACCTGCAACCCGCCGACCCTGGACGTCTGTCCGAAGGCTGTGGTGGGGTGGGACGGTCGGTCTCAGCGCCACGTTCACGTGGCCGCCGACAGTTCCTAGGGGGGACAGCACGTGAACACAGGTATGTCTCGAGCCCGACGCGGGCTCGCCGTCGGGGCCGCCGCCCTGACGCTCGGCGCCGTCGCGACCACGCTCACCAGCGCCGGCGCGGCGACCACGGAGAAGTCCACGCCCGTACCGGTCGCGACGCCCGAGGGGCAGGTGAGCGCCTACGTCGTCAACGCCAAGAAGGCCAACGCGAAGGGCACCGCCGACGCGCGCAAGGTCGTGCAGAAGGCTGGCGGCACCGTCGTGCAGGCGTGGCCGCAGATCGGCGTCGTGATCGCGCAGTCGACGCACGCCGACTTCCGCGCCGACGTCTACCGCCTCGGCCGCACCAGCGTCACCTCCGTCGGCACCACCCGCACCGTCGCCGTCAGCGAGCGCGCCGAGCAGGCGTCCACCCTGCGCCAGTCCGCGCGGAGCCGCTCCACCGAGCGCGCCGAGCTCAAGGGCGAGTTCGCGAACACGCCCCAGAAGTACGTCAAGCCCGACCCGCGCGAGGGCGAGCAGTGGGACATGGCGCACATCAAGGCCGACCACGCCCACGAGATCACCGACGGCTCCCGCAAGGTGCTCGTCGGCGTCCTCGACAGCGGCATCGACGCCGACCACCCCGACCTCGCGCCCAACATCGACGTCAACAACTCGGTCAACTGCACCGACGGCGGCACAATCGACCGCTCCCCCACCGGCTGGCAGCCCACCACCAGCGACCACGGCACCCACGTGGCCGGCACCATCGGCGCCGCTCGCAACGGCATCGGCATCACCGGCGTCGCACCGAACGTGCGCATGGCGTCGGTCAAGGTCGTCAACGACGACGGCTTCATCTACCCCGAGTACGCCATCTGCGGCTTCATGTGGGCCGGCCTGCGCGGCATGGACGTCACCAACAACAGCTACTACATCGACCCCTTCGAGTTCTGGTGCCAGGACCAGGCCAACCAGGCCGCCGTCGTCGAGGCCGTCGGCCGCGCCGTCACCTGGTCGACGAAGAAGGGCACCGTCCACGTCGCGGCAGCCGGCAACTCCGCCTACGACCTGTCCCGCAAGACGACGAACGCCAGCAGCCCGAACGACAGCACCCCGATCGAGCGGACCATCAACAACGGCTGCCTCGACATCCCCACCGAGCTGCCCGAGGTCGTCACCGTCTCCTCGTACGCGCAGATCGGCACGTCGAACGAGACGCAGCTGTCGTCGTTCTCCAACCGGGGCAAGAACGTCATCGACGTCGCCGCGCCCGGTTCGCGCATCCTGTCGACGATCGTCAAGGACAACGGCTACGGCCTCAAGAGCGGCACGTCGATGGCGTCGCCGCACGTGGCCGGCGTCGCCGCCCTCATGAAGTCCAAGCACCCCGGCTGGCGGCCGGCGCGTGTCATCCAGCAGCTGAAGGCCCAGGCCGACGAGCGACCCTGCGCACCCCAGCAGACCAGCTCGTCCCCGGGCGCGCTCTGCACCGGATCGCCGTCGAACAACAGCTACGCCGGGCACGGCATGATCGACGCGCTCGACGCCGTTCGTCGCTGACGCAGCACCACGACGCAGCGGCCCCCGAGCTCTCCGCTCGGGGGCCGCTGTCGTGCCGGAACGCGTTCCAGAAGACGAAGACCCGCCCTCACCAGCGGCCCTACGCTGCGGTCATGCGCCTCGCCCGCCTCGTCGCCCTGTCCCTCGGGTCCGTCGTGCTGGCCGGCTGCAGCGGCACCACCACGGCCGAGATCGAGGAGGCCATGGCCGACGACCTCCGCTACGGGACGGAGGGCGCGGCCTGGTTGATCTCCCGCTACGGCGTCCACGCCGACGTCCGCGACGTCGACGTCACCTGCGAGGAGCTCGGCCTCCTCACCGACACGGGCGACTCGCTGCGCTGCGAGGCCCACGTCGAGTACACCGACGGCCGCACCCTCACGGCACCGTTCGACGCCGAGTTCCGGGTCGACGGCGTGTTCCCTCGCCTCCTGGAGGACCCGACGTCCACGGCAGGCTGAGCGAGCCGCTGGACGCTCGTCAGCCGATCCGCTCGGTCAGGGAGACGATGATCCCCTCCGGACCCCGGACGTAGGCCATCAGCCACGTCCCCTCGTGCTCACCGACGTCGCCGACGAGCGCGTAGCCCTCGTCGTCGAGGCGCGCGACGGTCGCCCGCAGGTCGGTGATCTCCAGGCACACCGCACGCAGTCCCACCGCGTGCGGCGGCGCGGGGACCGTCAGCACGTGGCCGGGGCGGTCGTAGCGCGACACCTCCAGCGCTCCCCCGCCGCCCGGCGGACGCAGCCAGACGGTCTCGGTGCGCGCGTCGTGGAGACCGACGACGGTGTCGAGGAACTCCCCCTCGATCGTCATGCGTTCGGCGAGCTCGAGTCCGAGGCTCGTGAAGAAGCTGACCGTGCGGGGCAGGTCAGCCACGGTGAGGTTCACGTGGTCCAGGCGGGGCAGCGACGACGACATCCCTCATCCACGCTCGGCAGGAGGTGTCGTGTCAAGCACCTAGGCTGGCCGACGAACGACGCGCAGCGACGGAGGACCCATGGACGACGTGACGATCGAGGACCTCACCGAGGCCGAGCACCAGTGGCTCCAGGCGCTGCAGGGCGGGCTCGTGCAGATGGGCGTCAAGGACGCCGCGACGCTGTGCGCCGTCTTCCTCGAGGCACGCGAGGCGTGGTGGGACCTTCCCGCCGCAGAGCGCCCCGACCCGAACCCGACCGTCAACGCCTTCGGCGCAGGCATCGGACAGCTGTTCGTCGACGACCTCGGACTGCGGTGGGCGCTCGTCACCGACCAGCACGGCAGCGAGCTCGGCGTCGTGGGCGACCCGTCACTCGTGCTCTACCCCACGAACGCCGTCGCCAAGCGGTGGTCGGGCGAGAACCAGTCGACCCTCGAGGACTACCTCGTGCAGGTCAGCGAGACCGTGCGCGACCTGCAGGCACGGCGACCCGGGCGCTGACGACCAGCGTCAGGGCTTCTTGTCGTCCTTGCCGCCCGGGCCCCCGCCGCCAGGCCCCTTGTCGTTCGTGTCCTGGTTCTTCTCGTCCTTCTTGCCGTTGCCCTGGTCCTGCTGCTGGGGCTGTTGCGGCTGCTGCTGGGTCGGCTGCGTCTGCTGGACCACCGGCGCGACGGCCACCGCGATGGTCACGGTCGAGCCGACCGTCACCCGACCCGTCGGGTCGACGACGACGACCGTGCCGGCCGTCTGGGACGACTCGACGTCGGTGCGCTTCACCGTGAGGCCGAGGTCGCCGAGGGTGGCCGCGACCTCGTCGGCGGGCTGGCCCACCAGGTCGGCCGGAACCGTCACGCGGCCCGACGCCACCTGCAGGGTCACCGGGCCCGAGGTCGGCACGGGAGCACCCGCCTTCGGGCTCTGTCCGACGACCTCGCCCTCCTTCGCGTTCGGCTCGTCGACGGTCTCGGTCTTGACCGTCGCGTCCACGGCCTCGACGTCCTTCGTCGCGCTGGCGACCGACTGGCCGACGACGTCGGGCACGGTCTCGTCGGCGTCGGCGAACAGACCGCCGGACATGCCGACCAGCAGCGCGAGGACCGCCAGCGCCGCCACCCCGGCGAACACCGCCAGGCCACGCCGACGTCGACGCGGCTCCTCCGGCTGCGCCTGCATCGCCGCCGTGGCAGAGACGGGCGCGAGCACCGAGGTCGACGCCGTCGCACCCGTGGCACCGAGAGCGCCCATCGGCGCGGTCGCCGCACCCGCGTAGGCGGGCAGCACCTCGGTGACCCCGTCGGTGCGTCCCTGCACCGCGTCGCGCACCTGCGCCGCCGTCGGACGCTTCAGCGGATCCTTGTCGGTCATGGTCTCGACGAGGCGGCGCAGCGGCTCCGGGACGTTGTCGGGCAGGGCCGGCAGCGGGTCGCCCACCTGGGCGAGCGCGGTCGCCACCGACGTCTCGCGTCGGAACGGCGACGTGCCGGTGAGGCACTGGTAGGCCACGAGGCCGAGCGAGTACACGTCGGACGCTCCGGTGGCCGTCACGCCCCGGGCCTGCTCGGGGCTGATGTAGTCGACGGTGCCCAGCACGTTGCCCGTCTGCGTCAGCGGCTCGCGCGACGCGCCGATCGCGATGCCGAAGTCGACGAGCACCGGACGCGACCCCTCCGCGAGCACGATGTTCGCGGGCTTCACGTCGCGGTGCACGATGTCGGCGGCGTGGGCCGCGGCCAGCGCGTCGGCGACGCCGCCGAGCAGACGCTCCACGGCGTCGGGCGCGAGCGTGCCGCGCTGCTTGAGCACCTCCGAGACCGCCGTCCCCTCGACCAGCTGCATGACGATGAACGGGTCCTCGTCCTCGCTCGACTGGTCCTCGCCGACGTCGTAGACGGTCGCAATGCCCGGGTGGTGCAGCCGGCCGGCGGTGCGAGCCTCCTCCTCGAACCGGACGCGCGCGGCGGTGTCGTCGCCGACCTGGTCGCCCTTGAGGATCTTCACGGCGACGTCGCGGTTGAGGCGCAGGTCGCGGGCCCGGTGGACCCGACCCATCCCGCCGGCGCCCAGGAGGTCACCCAGCTCGTAACGGTCGTTCAAGCGTTCGGCCATTCGACCAGGCTAGAGCCCATCGGCCGCAGGCGCGCGCGTCGTGGCGACCCCCACACGGCGTCCTCGCTCGAGTCGTGACGCCGCCCGACCGCTGGCACGCTGTGCCCATGCCCGCCCTCCCCGCCCTGCCGGCCCCCGACGACACCGACGCCGTCGTCGCCTGGGTCGCGGAGCACCTGGGCGACCTGACCTGGGAGGCTGCTGGTGACGTCCGTCCCGGCGGTCACCGCGGCGGACAGACGGCGGCCGACGTCGCGCTCGCCGGGCTCGACGTCACCGGCTACGCCCGCACCCGCTCGAACGTGCTGCCCGTCGAGCGTCAGGGGGCGAGTCGCGTCTCGCCGTACCTGACGCACGGGCTCCTCGACCTGCCGACCGTGTGGGACGCGGTGGCCGACGCGCCGTCGGGCGACCGGCGCAAGTATCGCGACGAGCTGCTGTGGCAGGAGTACGCGCGCCACGTGTACGCCAGGATCGGCCCCGCGACGCGCGAGCCACTGCGTCGCGAGCCTCCCCACCCCGACGTCGACCCCGACTGGGACGAGCGGATGGCGTGCATCCGCTGGGTGCAGGACCGGCTCGAGCAGGACGGCTGGCTCGTCAACCAGGTGCGCATGTGGTGGGCCTCCCACTGGACCGTCCGGCACGGGCGCGACTGGCGCGACGGCGAGGACCACTTCTACCGCCACCTTCTCGACGGCTCGCGGGCCGCGAACCGCCTGGGCTGGCAGTGGACGATCGGCGCCGGCACCGGGAAGCCGTACGGCTTCAGCCGGTGGCAGGTGGAGAAGCGCGCCCCGCAGCTGTGCCGGTCGTGCGCGCTCAGCGACGCGTGTCCGGTGCAGGAATGGCCCGATGCCGACCCTGGACCCACCGTCGAGCACGCGCCGGTCCGCATCGGGCACGCCGCCGGCGCCCCCGGACCGGGCCCCGACGCGCCCGTCGTCGAGGGCGACCCGTCGGCCGTGTGGCTGACACCGGAGTCGATGGGCGACGCCGACCCCGCACTCGAGGCGCACCCCGACGTCCCCGTCGTCTACGTGTTCGACGAGCCGAAGCTGGCCGAGCTGCGGTGGTCGGGCAAGCGGCTCGTGTTCCTCGCCGAGACCCTCGCCGACCTCGCGACCCGGCGCGAGGTCGAGGTACGTCGCGGCGTCGTCGGCGAGGAGCTCGTTGGTCGGTCCGTCGCCGTCACCTTCGCGCCCGTCCCGTGGTTCACGCGACGTTCGGCCGACGTCGACGTCGCCGCCCTGCACCCGTGGCGGTGGCTGGAGCGGCCGACGTCGCAGCGGCTCACGTCGTACAGCGCCTGGCGCAAGGGTGTGCGTCGCTGAGCGTGAACATCGACACGACGGGGCGGGACGCGACGAGGCACGGGAATCTCACGCAAGCACGGAAAGCAAGCCGCGCGCGGCTGAGGGAACCGTGCCTCGCCGGAGATTCCCAGGTCGACCTGGGAATCTCCGCTCAGGCGGGGGCGAGGCGGAGGAGGCGGCCGGAGCCGGCGTCCTCGAGCAGCCAGATGGAGCCGTCGGGCGCCTGCTCGACGGCGCGGACGCGCTGGCCCTCGACGATCTTCTCGTCGTCGCCGGCGGTCGTGCCGTCGAGATCGACGCGCACGAGCGACTCGCCCGACAGCGCACCGAGGAACGCGTCGCCCTTCCACTCCGGGAACAGGTCGCCGGTGTAGATGAGCAGGCTGCCGGGCGAGATCGACGGGGTCCACCCGGTGCGCGGCGCGACGAAGCCGTCGCCGTCCGCGTGGTCGGGGATCTCGCCGCCGCCGTAGTCGCTGCCGTTGGACGCCTCGGGCCAGCCGTAGTTGCCGCCCTTCTCGATGATGTTCAGCTCGTCGCCGCCCTCCGGGCCCATCTCGCTCGACCAGAGCGTGCCGTCGTCGGCGAACTCCAGGCCGAGCGGGTTGCGGTGGCCCCAGCTCCAGATCTGCGCCGACGCACCGCCCTCATCCGCCAGCGGGTTGCCGGGCGCCGGTTCGCCGTCGAGCGTGAGCCGGACGATCGTGCCGAGCGTGTTCGACGTGTCCTGGGCCGGCGTCTTCTGCTGGCGGTCGCCGGAGCTGATGAAGAGGTGCTCGCCGTCGGGGTCGAACGCGATGCGGTGCGAGAAGTGGCCGTTGCCCGACACCTTCGGCGTCTGGCGCCAGACGACCTCGAGGTCCTCGAGGGCCGCCGACCCGTCGCCGGTGGCCAGCCGCGCCCGACCGACCACGGCACCCGTGCCGCCGTCGCCCGCCTCCGCCCAGCTGAGGTAGACCCGCTGGTCGTCCTCGAAGCTGGGCGCGACGACCACGTCGCCGAGGCCTCCCTGCCCGGCTGCGACGACGTCGGGCACGCCCGACACCTCGGTGCGCTCGCCGGTCTCGGCGTCGCGCAGAGTGAGTGTGCCGGTGCGCTCGGTGACGAGCAGGTCGCCCGTCCCCGGCACGAAGGCCATCGCCCACGGCGTCTCGAAGCGGTCGACCTCCTCCACCTCGAAAGGCGGGTTGCCGCTCGCCGACGTCGCAGGGGTGGAGGCCGGCGAGGCCTCGTCCTGGCGGGGGTCGGGGTCCGTGGAGCCCCGACGGCGTCTCCGACGACACCGTCGAGGCGCTCGGCAAGCTCAGCGAGGCCCTCGAGGCCGTCGAGGAGGCGCGTGGCTCGCTCTACGCCTTCCACCGGTTGTCCGGGCATGCCGACCTGCAGGCCGGCGAGGCCGCCGACCTCCTGCGCGAGGCCGGTCATGGCGACCTCGCCGACCGCATCGAGACCGAGCTGGTCGGACGCAACGTCATCGAGGGGCGCTGGACCTTCCAGCTCGTCGAGGAGTACGACGAGGGCTACTACGCGACCTTCAAGGACCTCGAGCGCACCGCCCGCGACAGCCTGGTCGACGGCCGTCCGCACCTGTTCGAGGCGGAGATGAAGGAGGACCGGCGCACCCAGGGCCGACGCCACCACGAGGCCACGCCGGACTGAGCGGCTCGGCTCAGGCGCGCGTGCCGACGTAGATCGTCGCGGTCGACGTGCCCCCGGTGAGCGGGTTGTCGAACGTCACCACGTGGGCCTCGGCCGTCGCGAACGCCTGGCGCATCACGTCGACGAACGCGTCCTCCGGCGGCTCGTCGGACCAGAGCCCGAACACGCCGTCGTCGACGAGCATGCGTGCCGCGGCTCGCTGCCCCTCGACCGTGTAGAAGTCGCCGTGGTCGGTGCGCAGCAGCCAGTCGGGCGCGTGGTCGATGTCGACGAGCAGCACGTCGACCGGTCGATCCAGACGGCCCGTCCGCACGAGGTCGAAGAAGTCGTCGCGCACGAGGGTGGTGCGCGGGTCCGACGCGAGCCCGCGCGTGTCGTCGAACAGCTCGTCGCGGTGCCAGCGGATCACCGCGTCGAGCGCGTCGACGACCACCAGATCGACGACCCGGTCGTCGCGCAGCGCCTCGAAGGCGGTGTAGCCGAGGCCGAGGCCGCCGACCATGACCCGCAGCGACGAGCCCACGGCCGCGCGGAGCCCGAGCTCGGCCAGGGCCCGCTCGCTCACCGTGAACTGGCTCGACATGAGGTAGTCGTCGCCGAGCTTGACCTCGTGCACGTCGCACTGCGTCACGAGGTCGAACCGGCGTCGCAACACCACCAGGCCCCACGGGGTCTCGGCCCAGTCGAGCTCCTCGAACTTGGCCATCGTCGCCCCTTCGTCACGGCTCGGTCCCGGGCCGACGGTAGCCGCCGGTAAGGTCGGGTCGATGTCCTCCCCCACCGTGCTCGCCGAGGCCGCCCGCCGTCGCACCTTCGCCGTGATCTCCCACCCCGACGCCGGCAAGTCGACGCTCACCGAGGCGCTGGCCCTGCACGCACGCGTGATCTCCGAGGCCGGCGCCACGCACGGCAAGGCGGGCCGCCGCGCCACCGTCTCGGACTGGATGGAGATGGAGAAGGAGCGCGGCATCTCGATCTCGTCCACCGCGCTGCAGTTCGAGCATCGCGGGCACGTGGTCAACCTGGTCGACACCCCCGGCCACGCCGACTTCTCCGAGGACACCTACCGCGTGCTGAGCGCGGTCGACTTCGCCGTCATGCTGCTCGACGGTGCGAAGGGCCTGGAGCCGCAGACGCTGAAGCTGTTCGACGTCTGCCACCGCAGCGGCATCCCGGTGATCACCGTCGTCAACAAGTGGGACCGCCCGGGCCTCGACCCGCTCGAGCTGCTCGACCAGATCCAGCAGCGCATCGACATCCGGCCCACGCCGCTCACCTGGCCGATCGGCATCGCCGGCGACTTCCGCGGCGTGCTCGACCGTCGGCTCGGGCACGCGGTCGAGTACGAGCGCACGTCGGGCGGCGCGACCATCGCCGGTGAGACGGTGCACTCCCCCGACGACGCGGCGAGCGTCTTCGGCGACGCGTGGGGGGAGGCGGTCGGCGGGCACGAGCTGCTCGCCGCCGACGGCGCCGATCACGACCCCGAGGAGTTCCTCGCCGGACGCACCACGCCCGTTCTCTTCGCGGCGGCGGCGCTGAACTTCGGCGTCACGCAGCTGCTCGACGTGATGCTCGAGCTGGCGCCCGCACCGCGCCCCCGCCTCGACGCCCAGGGCGAGCCGCGCGCCGTCGACTCCCCCTTCAGCGCCTTCGTGTTCAAGATCCAGGCGGGCATGAACACCGCCCACCGCGACCACGTGGCCTTCGCCCGCATCTGCTCGGGCGTCTTCGAGCGCGGCGAGGTCGTGCAGCACACGCAGGGCGGGCGACCGTTCGCCACCAAGTACGCGCAGAACCTCTTCGGACGCGACCGCGAGACCACCGACCTCGCCTACCCCGGCGACGTGATCGGCCTGGTCAACGCCTCCCAGCTCGGCATCGGCGACACCCTCTACCTCGGGCCGAAGGTCGAGTACCCGCCGATCCCGCAGTTCGCGCCCGAGCACTTCGCGACGATCAGCGCCCGCGACACGTCGCGGTTCAAGCAGTTCCGGCGCGGCATCGAGCAGCTCGACCGCGAGGGCGTCGTGCAGGTGCTGCGCTCGACGCTGCGCGGCGACCAGTCGCCGGTGCTCGCCGCGGTCGGGCCGATGCAGTTCGAGGTGGTCACCGACCGGCTGCAGCGCGAGTTCAACGCCGAGACCCGCCTCGACTTCCTGCCCTACACGCTGGCTCGACGCATCCAGTCCGCCGACCGCGAGACGCTCGCCGGCATCAACGGCGTCGAGACGTTCGAGCGCAGCGACGGCACGGCGCTCGCGGTGTTCAGCGACCGCTGGCGCCTGCAGTTCGTCTCGCGCCAGCACCCCGACATCACGTTCGAGTCGCTGTCGGCCGACGTCGACGACCGCGCACCGCTGTCCTGAGGCTTCGCCCGACCGACGACCACCCGATCGCTCGGGGGCCCGGGCCGTCGGTCCCGAGCGCACCGCGAGGTTCCGAGGACCTTGGTCCCTGGGGAGCGGGACTGCCCGTCCGTAGCCTGGTGCACGACACGAGGCCGGGTGGGCGGTGTCTCGCGCCAGGGGTCGAGACAGCGCGCGGTCGGCGCGGATCCGAGACCGCGCCGACCGTCGCCCCGCTGGGCCGTCGCCCAGATCAGGCAGTCGCGTCAGGGACGCGACGCCGGGTTCAGGGTCGCTCGACCTCGCCGCGCCACGCGCCGGTCGGCTCGCCGCCGCGACGCTCGATGAACTCCTTGAACCGCTGGAGGTCACCACGGGTGCGTCGGTCGAGCAGGCCCGCCTTGTCGGCGACCTCCTCGACGAAGCCGTCGGGGTCGACGTCCATCTGCACCGTCACGCGTGTGGCGTGGTCCGAGAGCCGGTGGAACGTGACGACGCCGGCGTGCTCCGGCCCGCTGTCGGACGTCCACGCGACGCGCTCGTCGGGGTGCTGCTCGGTGACCGTCGCGTCGAACTCGCGCGTGACGGGTCCGACCTTGACCACCCAGTGCAGATGGGTGTCGTCGATCTGGTCGATGCGCTCGACGCCCTCCATGAAGGCCGGGAAGTCCTCGAACTGGGTCCACTGGTCGTACGCGGTGCGCACGTCGACGTCGACGTCGACGGACTCGGTGATCGTGCTCATGGGCTGTCCTCTCGCAGAAGGCTGTACCCATCAGTGCTACCCGTCCCGCGCGCCGTCGAAACGGCGCACGGGACGCGGATCAGCTCAAGATGCTGACGCCTCCCGGGCCGACGAGCAGCGCGACGACGATCAGCACCGCGCCCCAGAGGATGTCGCCGCGGATGATGCGCAGCACGCCGAAGATGCCGATCACGACGGCGGCGATCCACAGGATGGTGTCCCACATGATGGTGCTCCCTCCCGTCGGCCCCGGGTGGGCCGAACGTCCCGCCACCGTAGGACCGCGCCGCGCGGCTCGCACCTGGAGCGCGAGACGCTCCGCGCCGGCCGGGTGGGAGGATGACGGGATGCGCGCCATCGTCCTCGACGCCGTCCGCGCGGACCCCCAGGTCCGCGACGTCCCCGCCCCCACGGCACCGGCCGGCGGCGTCGTCGTGGAGGTCCGCGCGACCGGCCTGTGCCGCAGCGACTGGCACGCGTGGGCCGGGCACGAGGACCTCGTCTTCCCGCACGTCCCGGGGCACGAGCTGGCGGGAGTCGTCTCCGAGGTCGGCACCGGTGTCACCCGGTGGGCCGTGGGCGACCGCGTGACCACGCCGTTCGTGTGCGGCTGCGGCCGGTGCTCGTGGTGCCGTGGAGGCGACGCGCAGGTGTGCCCCGACCAGCAGCAGCCCGGGTTCACGCACTGGGGCTCGTTCGCGCAGCACGTCGCGCTCCACGCCGCCGACACCAACCTCGTGGCGGTGCCCGACGACGTCGAGCTGGCCACCGCCGCGGCACTCGGCTGCCGGTTCGCGACCGCCTACCGCGCGCTGGTGGCACGGGCCCGCGTGGCGGCCGACGAGTGGGTCGTCGTGGTCGGGGCCGGCGGCGTCGGACTGAGCGCCGTGATGATCGCCCGGGCCCTCGGGGCGCGGGTGGTGGCCGTCGACCGCACGACCGCGGCGCTCGACGTCGCGCGTCGACTCGGCGCCGACCACACCCTGCTCGCCGGTGACGACGTCGAGGCCGCGGTCGCGGACATCACCGGCGGAGGCGCCCACGTGTCCGTCGACGCCGTCGGCAGCGAGGCGACCAGCGCGACGGCCCTCCTGAGCCTGCGCCGGCGTGGCCGTCTCGTGCAGGTCGGCCTGCTGCCCGGCGTCGAGGGGCACCCGCGGGTGCCGATGGAGCGCGCGATCGCGTGGGAGCTCGACCTGCTGGGCAGCCACGGCATGGCCGCCAGCGACTACCCGGAGATGATGGCGCTCGTCGCCGAGGGGCGGCTGCGTCCGGACCTGCTGCTCGAGCGCACCGTCGACCTCGACACGGCCGCCGCGCTGCTGCCGACGTTCGACACCGCGACCGTCGCGGGCCTGACGATCATCGACCCCTGGCGCTGACTCAGCCGCTACCGGCGCTCCCACAGGAGCTGCGAGCCGGCCTCGGCGCCGACGTCGTGGACGCGCTGCAGGTTGCGCCCGCCCCGCTCGAACGTGGCGTGCACCGCTGAGGGCACCTCCGGCCACGGCACGGGGTCGTCCAGCCAACGGCAGTCGCGGACGTGCTGGAGGTCGAGCGTCGCCGCATCGGCCGACGGGTCGAAGTGCCAGTCGCCGGTCACCCGACCGAGCCACAGCTCGCCCGCGACGTCGCGGGTCCAGGCGAACGCGCCCCGCTCCACCGCCGCGAACCGACCGAGGCGCGCGGCCGTGCGGTCGCCGTGACGTCGTGCCACCTGCGCGACCGCGTCGTCGAGGTCCGCCGGCAGCTCTGGCAGCCGGCCGCCGACCCCGACGAGACCACGCCGCAGCGCGTGCGCGACGGCTGCGGCGTGGTCGACGTCGTCGTCACGCGAGCGCAGCGGCGCCCGCAGGACGACGACCATCGTGGGTCGGTTCCGTCAGCCGAGCACCGAGGAGGCGTCGACGTCGCCGTCGGCCGACTCGATGGCCTCGGCCAGGGCGGTCACGTGCGCGTCCTCGAGGCTCACGTCGGCCTCGTCGAGGCCCTTGCGCAGCTCGGTCTCGACGGTCCCCTCGGGAGCACCGTCCTGGTAGGCGCCGACGCGGTCGACGACGTTCTGGATCGCTTCGAGCTTCTCGGGAGTCAGATCAGTCATGACCGTGACGCTACGCAAGACCGGCCGATCCGCATCCCGATCAGTCGCGCCGGCGCCGAGGAGCCTCGCGCCTAGCGGACGCTGCAGTCGACCGACCCGGCGCGCTGCGCGGACGCGACGGTCCTGCCGTCGCGGCGGATCTCGCACGAGATCACCGTGGTCGGCGTCGCGGCTCGCGCGTCGATCCCGACGACCGACGCCCTCGAGGAGAACGTGATCGAGTCTCCCCTGTCCCACCTCCTGCGCTCCTGGTCGGCGTCCTTCCTGACGACCACGTCGACCGGTTCGGGCGAGTCGACCGTGAGCGTGTACGACGCGGACGTGCCCAGGGCGTCGGCTACCAACACGACGGCGACGGTGGCGACCGGGCTGAGGATCGACAGCGCGGACAGCACGACGGCGGCCACCCGGCTGGGTCGAGCGGCGGCTGCTGTCTCCCTGACCGCGAGCGCTAGCGCCACCAGGCCGAGCGCCACGGGGACGAGCAGCACGTTGAGACGTGACCACGACGAGAGCAGCCCGGCCACGAGGAAGACGAGACCGGCGACCGACAACGCCACGCTCGCCAGGCGCTGCCGTGACGCGGTGGGCGTCTGAGCGTCGGACATCGGCTTCTCCCTTCGAGGCGCGTCGAGCCTACGGCACTCGCCCGACCCGCCCCCGCGACGCCGCGCGCCCCGGGGTGGCAGAATCCTGCCACCCCGGTGGGCCCGGACCCTGGCGCAACCTGTTGGATGGGTCCACCCCCTCGACCGACGACCGGAAAGCACGTATGAGCCGCATCATCCGCAGGACCTTCGTCGCCGCCCCCGCCGACCTCGTGTGGGAGCTCCTCCAGGACTTCGCCCAGTGGCATCCGCGGCTGAGCATCTACTCCGGGGGCCCCGAGGCCGACGCCGACATCGTCGTCAGCGTGCAGAGCCAGGACGACGAGACCCGCACCCTCACCTACACGATGCCCGAGCCGCCGTTCCCCATCACCAACGACCGCGCGAGCGTGCAGGTGCAGGCGTTCTCCGACACCACGTGCCACGTCGAGTGGTCGGCGGAGTTCGAGTCCGACCCCGGCATCATCCACCTGCTCGAGGACCAGCTCGGCGACGACGTCTTCAAGCTCGCCCTCGACCGGCTCGCCACGGCCGCCCATGAGCGCCAGGCGGCCGACGTCGCCGCAGCGGCGAGCGCGTCGGCCTGACCGTCAGCCGACGTCGAGGTCGAGCAGGACGCGGGCGGTCGACGTCAGCGCCCCGCCGGCCTCGCCACGCTCGACGGCGGTGAGGTACCCGCGTCGTCGGGCCTCGGCGACCCGGTTCGTCCACGTTCCGGGGCTGCCGCCGTGCCGCTCCGCCATGCGCTTGGCCGGCGCCCGCTCGCCCCGCTCGACGAGCCGCGTGTACTCCAGCGCCACGGCGGCCATCGCGAGGTCGTCGCGGCCGAGTCGGCCCGACCGCTCCTCCAGCAGCCGGCCGACGGTCGTCCGCGGCTCGCTGCCCGGATCGACGCTGCGGGTCGCGAGCCGTCGAGCCTCGGAGACGACCGCCCCGAGCGGGAGGTCCCGCACGTCGGCGCCCTTGAACGACCGGTCCCCCGCGCCGCGCCGGACGACGAGCTCGCGCATCGCCCACTGCCGGTGGCTCCCCTCGCGGTGAAGCCGCACCCCCACCGACCAGTCCTGCGCCACTCGCATCGCCACGAGACGCTCACCGTCGTCCGTGACACCCACGGCGTGGTCGCGCGTGACCTCGTCCAGCAGCGCACCGAGCTCGTCCATCGGGACCCCTCCGTCGAGTTGAGTGGTAGTGCGTCCACGCTAGCACTGGAGGGGAGTTTTTCGTTGCTGTGCTGGCTGCGGGGGGGGTCTTGTCCTGCTGGTGCGCGGCCTGCCATGGTCGTGACCTTGCTGGTGCGCTGCCGCAGGCGGACTGGGATTGCTCGTGCGCTGCCGCAGCTCACGCTGGGAGTGGTCTCCGAAAGGGCCTCGACCGGCAGGGGGGCCCGGGGGTGGCTTCGGGTCTCGGGGTCTGGCCTGAGCTCGCCTTTGGATCCATGATTCTTCGTTTCTGCGTTTTCGGGCCGAGATTCTGCGTTTGCGCGTCCTATCGGTGGATCTGCAACCGCAGGAGCGCTCTTGCGGTTGAGAATCCACCGATGGCGGGCGTCGCGCGGGAAGGATTCTTCCTTCGCGTGGAACGGTCCACACCAAGGAAGAATCGTTCGTCACCCCAACGCAAAGTGCACTCAAGACTCTTCATTCACGCGTGCGAGGCCGAACGCTTCTGCGTTCACTACGGGATCCCGTCGCCAACGCAGAATCTTGCGCCCCACCCCAGCACCAACCCACAGCCCGAGACCCCAGACCAGCGCCGCCGCCAGCCGCCCGGTCGAGGCCCTTTCGAAGACCATCCCCAGCGAAGGCCGAGGCAGCGCAGCAGCACGGCGAGACCCCCTATGGCAGCGCACCAGCGAGGTGCGACCCCCCGCGTCAGCGCAGCGGCAAGCACAGACCCCCTGCGGCGGCGCAGCGGCAAGGTCACCACGTCACCCCGAATGGCTGTCCCACTTCTCGAAGCCGAGGACGATGAGGCGCATCTCGCGGCGGGCTTTGCGCTTGATCTCCTCCTCCAGGTCGGGGCGGCCGTCGGGCATCTGCACGACCTGCTCCGCGCGGTAGACCATGTTGCGGACGAAGAGGCCCGAGGCGAGCTTGACGTCCTCGGCCGACCACGTGTCGAGGTGCGGGAGGCGGGCGAGGACGACGGCGAGCTCGGAGATGAACAGCTCGAGCTCGCGCTGGATGGCCTGGCGGACGGCCTCGGAGCCGCTGTTGCGCTCGCGGGCGACGAAGCCGAAGTGGGCCTTGTTCTGCTTGACGACGCGGACGAGGATCTCGGCGGAGGCGTCGATGATGTCGGCGAAGGTCTCGGGGTCGCGCTGCGCGTCGCGGATCATCGCGCGCAGCGTGCCGAATGACTGCTCGACGAGCGCCAGCCCGAGCTCGTCCATCGCGGCGAAGTGGCGGTAGAAGGCGGTGGGCACGACACCGGCCTGCCGTGCGACCTGGCGCAGGCTGGTCTGGGCGAAGCCCTGGGTCTGGCTGAGCTCGAGGGCGGCCGCGAGGATCGCCTCGCGCGTCCGCTCCTTCTGAGCCTGACGCGACGTGTCGGCCCGCGCAGCGGACGGCGACGGACTTCCGGACACGTGGGGAGTCTAGTGGCCCTCGACCCCACCCCACTCGGTGAACACGTGTTCGCGTGCCGGACGTCACGACCGGCGCGTCTTGCCGCGGCCTGCTTCATCGCGCCACACTTTGAGTGTACGCTCGTGCACTGAACTACTCGCCGACCGAAGGAGACACGCGATGGGCCTCGTCCGCACCGCACTCTCGTCGCGGGCCGTCGCGTCCCTGACCTCGCCGCACTCGGTCGACCACTACCTCGACCAGCTGCACCCGATGCTCACGGTCGACGCCGTCCGCGCCCGGGTCGTCGAGGTACGACGCGAGACCGGCGCCGCCAGCACGGTCGTCCTGCGGCCCAATGGCGCGTGGAAGGGCTTCGTCCCCGGCCAGCACGTCCAGTTCGGCATCGAGGTCGACGGCACCCGCAAGGTGCGCGTGTTCTCGGTGTCCAGCTCCCGCGCCCTGCGCGACGGCACCTTCAGCGTGTCGGTCAAGGCCCACCCCGACGGCTACGTCTCCCAGTTCCTGCACCGCGAGCTCCAGCCCCGCACGATCGTCTACCTCTCCCAGGCCGAGGGCGAGTTCGTGCTGCCGGACGAGGTGCCCGACGACCTCGTGCTGCTGAGCGGGGGCTCCGGCATCACGCCGGTCATGTCGATGGCGCGCACGCTGCGCGATCGCGGCCACCGCGGACGCGTCACGTTCCTGCACTACGCCCGCTCCCGCGACGACGAGATGTTCACGCCCGAGCTCGACCGGCTCGCCGAGGAGCTGCCGGGCGCCGTCGTGCACCGCGTCTACACGCGCGAGCCCGAGGCGGGCGCCGCGCTCGAGGGTCGGTTCACCGCCGACCACCTCGACCACCTCGACGTCGACCCGACGTCGTCGCCCACCTGGTGCTGCGGCCCAGCCGGCCTGATCGCCGCGGTCCGCGACGTCTACGCCGAGCGTGGTGCGACCGAGCAGCTCCACACCGAGTACTTCAAGGTGCCCTCCGTCGACCTCACGGCCGCCGACGCCACGGGCACCCTCAGCTTCGACGCCTCGGGCACGACCGCCGAGAACTCCGGCGCCACCATCCTCGAGCAGGCCGAGGCCGCCGGCCTGGCGCCCGAGTACGGCTGCCGGATGGGCGTTTGCAACACCTGCGCCGTCAAGAAGCTCAGCGGCGCCGTCCGCCACGTCGTCACCGGCGAGGTCGGCGCCAACACCGACGAGACCATCAAGGTCTGCGTCCAGGTCCCTGTCGGCGACGTCAGCGTCGCACTCTAGGAAGAGGGAGTTCCATGTCTCGCAAGCGCACCCCCATCGCGCCCTACAGCGCGTCGAACCACAACGAGGCGCCCGCACCGCTCGTGGGCACCGACCGCACCAAGCAGTCGACCATCGGGCTCGAGTACATGAGCTACGAGGAGCTCGAGCGCTTCGGCGAGGAGCTCGACGGCATCCGCCAGAAGACGCTCGACTCGCTCGGGCAGGCCGACGCCGACTACATCCGCCGCGTCATCCGGGTGCAGCAGGTGTGCGAGGTGCTGGGCCGCATCGGCATCCTCACGCCGTTCTTCTGGCCGACGTTCGTCGCCGGCATCGTGCTCCTCGGCCTCTCCAAGATCCTCGAGAACATGGAGATCGGCCACAACGTCATGCACGGCCAGTACGACTGGATGAACGACCCGCTGGTCGACGGCAAGCGCTACGAGTGGGACAACGTGGCTCCCGCGGAGGACTGGAAGCACGGCCACAACTACATCCACCACACGTACACGAACATCCACGGCAAGGACCGCGACATCGGCTACGGCCTGCTGCGGATCGACGACGACCAGCCCTGGTACCCGAACCACCGGTTCAACCTGCCGCTCGCGTTCGCGCTGATGCTGTTCTTCGAGTGGGGCGTGATGTACCACGGCCTTGAGCTCGACGAGTACCTCGGCGGCAAGATGAGCAAGAAGGAGTTCCGCGACCGCAAGAGCCGCGCGGCCCGCAAGGCCCGCCGCCAGGTCGTGAAGGACTACGTCGCCTACCCCGCCATCGCGCTCGCCCTCGTGCCGTTCGTCGGCTGGTGGGCTCCGCTGGCCGTCATGGGCGCGAACTTCGCCGCCAACCTGATCCGCAACATCTGGACCTTCCTCATCATCTTCTGCGGCCACTTCCCGGCCGAGGTGCAGACGTTCGCCGAGGAGGACGCCGAGAACGAGTCGCGCGGCCAGTGGTACCTGCGTCAGCTGCTCGGGTCGGCGAACATCAGCGGCAGCCGCACCTTCCACGTGCTCAGCGGCAACCTGAGCCACCAGATCGAGCACCACCTGTTCCCGGACATCCCGGCCCGGCGCTACCCCGAGGTCGCGCAGGAGATCCGCGCGATCTGCGAGCGCCACGGCCTGCAGTACAACAGCGGCCGACTGAGCAAGCAGCTCGCGAGCGTCGCCCGTCAGCTCGCGTCGTACGCCCGCAAGCCCGACGACCCGTACAAGCAGGGCAAGAGCCCGGAGTCCAAGGCGCTGCGTCGCGCCAAGCGCGAGGCTGCCGCCGCGGCCCAGGCCGAGCGCGAGAACGTCGCCGCCTGACGCGACCCTGCCCCAGCACGACCCCGCCGACGCTCCGGTCCAGCCCCGGGGCGTCGGCGTGCACGCACCAGGTGGTGCGCCACAATGGTGGCTGCCGACCGACCGCACGACCCCCGAGGAGACGGCCATGGCGCTGAGCCGCCGAGAGATCGCCAAGGACGCCGTCCAGCAGGGCGTGGAGGCTGCGATCACGACCGGCGGTCGGATCAGCGCGATCCTCTTCGACACCGCCCGCCGGGTCACGACGGAGCTGGGTGCGTTCGGCACGGAGCTGTTCGAGATCACCGAGGCCAGCAAGCGCGCCGGCGAGGACCCCGACCCCACCGATCGCGTCACACCGACCCATCCGCAGGACCGGTGAGGGCGAATCCCTCACATGACCACCTCTTCGACGTCCGCGACCGGCAACCGGCCCCGGGTCGCCGTCATCGGGTCCGGCGTCTCCGGCCTCACCGCCGCCTACGTGCTGCGCACGACCCACGACGTCACGCTCTTCGAGGCCGACGACCGCATCGGCGGCCACGCCCACACCCACGACGTCGAGGCTGACGGGACGACGCACCACGTCGACAGCGGCTTCATCGTGCACAACGACCGGACCTACCCGTTGCTGCGTCGGCTGTTCGCCGAGCTCGACGTCGCCGTGCACCCGACCGAGATGTCGATGAGCATCCACTGCGACGGCTGCGGCCTCGAGTACGCGGGCGGTCGCAAGCTGCCCGGCCTGTTCGCGCAGCGTCGCCGCATCGTCGACCCGACCTACCTGCGCCTGCTCACGTCGGTGAAGCGCTTCCAGCGCGCCGCCCTGGCGCTGCTGGACAGCGAGCCCGACGACGCCGAGCCGCAGACGTACGGCGACTTCCTGCGCCTGCACGGCTTCTCCGACCACTTCGTCGCGCACTACGCGATCCCGGTCGTGGCCTGCGTCTGGTCGTCCGGCCAGGACACCGCGCTGCAGTACCCCGCCCGCTACCTGTTCGCCTTCCTGCGCCACCACGGCTTCCTGTCCGTCACGGGCTCGCCGCAGTGGTTCACGGTGCAGGGCGGCTCGAACGCCTACACCCGCAAGGTGGTCGACGCGATCGGCGACGTCCGCGCCTCGACGGCGGTCCGCGCCGTCTCCCGCAAGCCCGACGGCGTCGTCGTGCTCGACGCGTCCGGCCAGGAGCACGTCGTCGACTCGGTCGTGATCGCCACGCACGCCGACGACGCCCTCGCCCTGCTCACCGACGCCACCGACGCCGAGCGTCGCGTGCTGGGCGCGTTCGAGTACTCGCGGAACGAGACGGTCCTGCACCAGGACGCCAGCGTGCTGCCCGACGCCGAGGGCGCCCGGGCGTCATGGAACTACCGCATGGACTCCTGCGAGGGCCGCGGCGAGGCCACCGACGTGACCTACTGGATGAACCTCCTGCAGGGCATCGAGAGCAGTCGTCCGTACCTCGTGAGCCTGAACTCCACCGACCGTGTCGACCCGACGACGGTGATCGCCACGATGCAGTACACGCACCCGGTCTACACGCCGGCGTCCGTCGCGGCCCAGCGCGAGCTGCCCGGGCTGTCCGACGGCCGCACCGCGTTCGCCGGTGCGTACCACGGCTGGGGGTTCCACGAGGACGGCTGCCGCTCCGGCGTCGAGGCCGCCCGTTCCCTCGGAGCGACCTGGTGACCACCGCCGACGTCGAGCGTGACGTCGCGGACGAGGAGGAGCAGCGACGGCTGCCCGTCCTGCCCGCGCTCGTGGTCGGCGACGTCGCCCACACCCGACGCGTGCCGCTGAAGCACCGCTTCCGCTACCGCGTCTACCAGTGGCTCGTCGACGTCGACGACCTGCCGCGGATGCCGCGCTGGCTGCGACCGTTCTCGACCTTCCGCGCCGCCGACCACATCGGCGACCCCGACCGCTCGCTGCGCGAGAACATCGAGACGTTCTGCCGGGCGCAGGGCCTCGACGTCACCGGTCGCCGGATCGTCATGCTCGCGAACGCCCGCACGCTGGGTCACGTGTTCGACCCGCTCTCGGTCTTCTGGATCCTCGACGGCGAGCGCACCGAGGCGATCGTCGCGGAGGTGCACAACACCTACGGCGAGCGGCACGCGTACCTGCTGCAGCCCGACGAGAAGGGCCGTACGTCCACGGAGAAGGCGTTCTACGTCTCGCCGTTCTTCACGGTGGCCGGACGCTACGACCTGCAGTTCCGGCTGCAGCCCGATGCCGTCGCGAGCACCGTGGTGCTGCGCCAGTCGCCCTCCGACGAGGGCTCCCCCGCCTCCCGTCCCGACGAGGCCGTCTTCACCGCGACGTTCCGCGGCCGGCCGCTGCCCGCCACGCGACGTCGGCTGGTGCGGCTGCTCGTGACGATGCCCCTCATGACCCATCGGACCAGCCTGCTGATCCGAATCCACGGTGTGTGGCTCTGGCTGCGCCGACTCCCGGTCGTCCCACGACCGCTCCACGAACCTCAGGAAGGCACGACCCGATGACCGACGTACTCGCCACCCGCTGGCCCGGCATCGCGCAGACCCCGCGCACTCCCCTCAAGGCACGCGCCGCGAGGGCGATCCTGCGCCCCGCCGTCTCGCGCACGCCCGTGCGCCTGACGTTCCCCGACGGCACCGTGTGGGGGGCCGGCGAGCCCGGCGCCCCCGAGATGCAGGTGCGCCGCCCGGCCGCCTTCTTCAGCCGGCTCGGCCACGACACCAAGATCGGCTTCGGCGAGGCCTACATGGCCGGCGACTGGACCACCGGTCCCGGCACCGACCTGGCCGACCTGCTCACGCCGTTCGCGGAGCGGCTGACGACGATCGTGCCCCCGTCGCTGCAGAAGCTGCGCGGCCTCGTCGACCGCCAGCTCCCCCAGCACGAGCGCAACACCAAGGAGGGGTCGCGCTCGAACATCGAGCGGCACTACGACCTCTCCAACGACCTCTTCGAGCGCTTCCTCGACCCGACGATGACGTACTCGTCCGCCTGGTTCGCGTCACCCGAGGAGTCGCTCGAGCAGGCGCAGCACCGCAAGCTCGACGGCATCCTCGACCAGGCGGGCGTCACCGAGGGCACCCGCGTGCTCGAGATCGGCAGCGGCTGGGGCTCGCTCGCGATCCGCGCCGCGCAGCGTGGCGCGCAGGTCGTCACGATCACCATCTCCTCGGAGCAGGCCGCCCTCGCCCAGGAGCGGTTCGAGGCCGCCGGCGTCGCCGACCGCATCGAGCTGCGCCTGCAGGACTACCGCGACGTCACCGGCGAGTTCGACGCCGTCGTGAGCTGCGAGATGATCGAGGCCGTCGGCGAGGAGTACTGGCCGACGTACTTCGCCAAGATCGACGAGGTGCTCGCTCCCGGCGGCCGCGTGTCGATCCAGGCGATCACGATGGCGCACCACCGCTACCTCGCGACGCGCAACTCCTACGGCTGGATCCAGAAGTACATCTTCCCGGGCGGCCTGATCCCGTCGCTCGAGGCGATCGACGAGAACCTCGCCGCGCACACGCACGGGCTCGCGGTGACCGACCGACGCAGCCTCGGGCAGGACTACGCCCAGACGCTGCGCCTGTGGCGCGAGCGCTTCGAGGCGAACTGGGAGGAGATCGCCACCTTCGGCTTCGACGAGACCTTCCGTCGGCTCTGGGAGTTCTACCTCGCCTACTGCGAGGCCGGCTTCGGCGTGGGCTACATCGACGTGTTCCAGCTGCGCATGGAGCGCCCTGCCTGACGGTGGACCCGAGCGGTGGCCACTGGTGCCCGTGTGACGGATGCGACCCATCCGTAGACGGCGTGGCGTCGAACTCCCAGTGACGGAAGCGTCCGTCACGTCGAACAGGAGGGGCCATGGCGAGCACCAGCCGACTCCCGGACCCGATCCAGGAGTCCTACGAGTGGCAGCACCGCGGAGCGTGTCGCGGTGTGGATCCGGAGACGTTCTTCTCCCCCGAGACAGAGCGTGGTCCGCGTCGACGCAGCCGCGAGGCGGTCGCGAAGGCGCTCTGCGCCCGCTGCCCGGTGGTGGCCGAGTGCCTCGACCACGCCCTCACGGTGCGTGAGCCGTTCGGCGTGTGGGGCGGGCTCAACCAGACCGAGCGCGAGCACCTGCTGCGCGACGCGGGGTGAGCTGGGCCGGTTGAGCTGGGCGGGACGACCCGCTCAGAGCTCGTCGCGACGCGGCCACGGGTTGACCCGACAGCCGTGCAGCCCCTTCGACTGCTGCTGCATGATCGGCGCCGCCTGGCCCCGGCCCGGGCAGCCCAGGTGCCCCCGCCCCAGGAAGTGCCCGACCTCGTGGTTGACGACCATGTGGCGGTAGTCGCGCACCGACCCCTTGGCCGAGCGCCACACACGCGTGGTGTGGACCCAGCGGTCCTCGTTGATGATCACGTTGCGGCCGACGCGGCAGCTGTAGAGCACGCTGCACTCGGTCGAGTACGACGTCAGGCGCGAGGCCCGCGCGAGCACGAGCGTGAAGTCACCGCCCGAGCGCACCTCGCGGAATCGGACGCCGGCTCCGGGCCATCCGCGGGCGTCGGCGAGGGTCTGCGCCGCCTGCCGGCGGAAGGTGGCCAGGCTCCCCCGCGCCCCGTCGGAGCGGACCGAGTAGGTGAGGGTCCGTCGCGCGTCGCGGCGGTGCCGCACGGGTGCGGTGACGGCGGTGGCCGAGGAGGTGCGGTGGTACGCCTTCGAGACCGTCACGCGCACGCGGAGCCGGTGGCCGACGTCGGCCGGCGCGATGGCGTAGCGGCGCTGCGTGGCGCCACGGATGACGGTGCGGTCGCGGTACCACTGATAGCGCTTCGTCAGGCCGCTGCTGCTCCAGCGTCCGGCCGAGGCCTGGAGCACTTGGCCGTAGCGTCGGGTGCCGGAGATCCGGGGCGCGGTCCGCACCGTGAGCGGCGCAGTGGCGACCGCGGTCGTCGGACCGGTGGTCGTGGTGGCCTGCTCGAGACCGTCGGCACTGGCGACCACGCGGACCGCGACGCGTCGACCCACATCGGCCCCCACGAGCCGGTAGGTGGCAGCCGTCGCACCGCGGATCGGGGCACCGTCGCGCAGCCACTGACGGGTGACCCGTGCCGTCCCGGGCTCGTAGCGTCCGGTCGTCGAGGTCAGCGTGGACCAGTAGCGCGCGGTGCCGGTGACCACGGGCGGCTCGACGACCTGCACCGCCGTGGCCGGCGTCGGCTGGGTCGGGGTGGGCTCGGTCGGCGTCGGCTCGGTCGGGTTCGGCTCGTCGGCCGACGCAGGGCCGGCCGCGGCGAGCAGCCCGAAGGCCAGCACCGTGCTCGTCACGAGGGACGAGGCGCGTCGACCGCGGCGGAGGATCGGTCCGGTCGACGTCATCGCGCTCACTCCCAGAAGATGCGTTCGACGACCTGTCTCGCGTGCCGGGTGGCGCGCAGGTAGTCGTCGACCATGCGTTCGCTGTGCTGCTGACCGTACCCCAGCAGGTGCGCGACACCCGCCCGTTCCTCGGTCTGCTCCACCATCGACTCCGCCGGCTTGCCACGCATGAGCACGACGGCGTTGCGGATGCGGCTCACCAGCCGCCACGCGTGCAGCAGGACCTCGGCGTCGTCCTCGGTCACGAGCTCGGCATCGGCAGCCGCCGCGAGGGCGCCGCACGTCGACGTCGTGCGCAGTCCGGGCACCGCGTGGGCGTGCTGCAGCTGCAGGAGCTGCACGGTCCACTCGACGTCGGCGATGCCGCCCCGGCCGAGCTTGAGGTGCGTCTTCGGGTTGGCACCCCGGGGCAGCCGCTCGGCCTCGACGCGCGCCTTGATGCGCCGGATCTCCCGGACCTGCGCGTCCGAGACGCCGCCGTCGGGCCAGCGCAACGGGTCGACGAGTGCCTCGAACCGGGCGCACAGGTCGGGGTCGCCGACGCTGGCGCGCGCACGCAGCAGGGCCTGGGCCTCCCACACCGCCGAGTACTTCTCGTAGTACGACGCGTAGGCGGCGAAGGAGCGCACCAGCGGTCCGTTGCGGCCGTCGGGTCGCAGCTCGGCGTCGACCTCGAGGGCCGGGTCGTCGCCGGGCGCGCCGAGGGTGGTCCGCAGCGACGTCGCGACGGCCGTGGCGGCAGCCGCCGCCTCCCCGTCGTCGGCGCCGGGCAGCGGCTCGTGCACGAACATGACGTCGGCGTCGGACCCGTAACCCGACTCACGGCCGCCGAGACGACCCATGAGCACCACGGCCATGCGCGTCGGGAAGGGATCCCTGCCGGCCTCCTCCCGCTGGCGGGCGACGGCCCCGATCGAGGCCGTGAGCGCGGCGCCGAGCGTCGCCTCCGTGAGGTCGGACAGCGCGGTGCCGACCTCGTCGATGTCGAGCCGGCCGAGGACGTCAGCGATGCCGATGCGCGACAGCTCCCGGCGTCGCACGCGTCGGACGGCCTTGATGGCCTGGTCGGGGCGGGTGTGGCGCCTGGCGGCGAGCTGCATCTCCCCGCGCAGTCGCTCGGCGTCGCGCGGCACCAGCTCGGCGTCGTCGCCGAGCAGCGCGACGGCGTCGGGCGCACGCTGGACCAGGTCGGACACGTAGCGGCTCGACCCGACGACCGCCGCGAGCTGCTCGGCACCCTCGCCCTCGTCGCGCAGCTTGCGCAGGTACCAGTGCGACTCCCCCAGCGACTCGCTGATCCGTCGGAACGCGAGCAGGCCGGCGTCGGGCGCAGGCGACTCCGCGAACCACTGCAGCATGGCCGGCAACAGCGAGCGCTGGATCGCCGCGCGTCGGGACACGCCCGACGTGAGGGCCTGGATGTGCGCGAGGGCGCCCTTGGGGTCCTTGAAGCCGAGCGCCATGAGCCGGGCCTGCGCCGCCTCCGGCGTGAGCCGCAGACCCTCGTCGGGCAGGGAGGTGACCGCCTCCAGGAGCGGTTGGTAGAAGAGCTTCTCGTGCAGGCGTCGCACGAGGCGCTTGTGCGCCTGCCAGTCCTTGACCAGACCCTCGGCCGGGTTCGCCCGGTAGCCCATGGAGCGGCCGAGACGTCGCAGGTCCTCCTCGTCGTCGGGCACGACGTGGTTGCGCCGTAGCCGGTAGAGCTGGATGCGGTGCTCCAGGGTGCGCAGGAACTCGTAGGCGTCCTCCAGGGCGGCACCGTCGCGCCGGCCGACGTAGCCACCCTCGGTGAGCTCGCGCAGCGCCTCGAGCGTGGTCGGGCTGCGTAACGACGCGTCGCCCCGACCGTGCACGAGCTGCAGCAGCTGCACCGAGAACTCGACGTCGCGCAGGCCGCCCGAGCCGAGCTTCAGCTGCCGCTCGCGCTGCTGCGACGGGATGTTCTCGATGACGCGCGTGCGCATCGCGCGGACGTCGCGCACGAAGT
Organism: Aeromicrobium sp. REDSEA-S38_B2; assembly: GCF_001628525.1. NCBI lineage: Bacteria > Bacillati > Actinomycetota > Actinomycetes > Propionibacteriales > Nocardioidaceae > Aeromicrobium > Aeromicrobium sp. REDSEA-S38_B2. The sequence goes on from NZ_LUNH01000013.1 coordinate 49,031, forward strand.
TCTCGCGGGTGCTGGCCTCCCAGACCTTTGGCGACAGCGCGTCGAGGTAGGCCTGGCCGAGCTCCGCGTCGCCCGCCGCGAACCGTGCCTTCAGCAGCGCCTGGAACTCCCACGTCGACGCCCACCGGTCGTAGTAGGCGACGTGGCTGCGCAGCGTGCGGCTCAGCGGCCCCTGGGTACCCTCGGGTCGCAGGTTCGCGTCGACCTCCCAGATGGTGCCCTCGCGGGTGTGGTCGGAGCAGAGGCGCATCATGGCCGACGCGAGACGTGCGGCGATCCGTCCCGCCACCTGCTCGTCGGCGCCGTCGGCGGGCTCGTGCACGAAGATCACGTCGACGTCGCTGACGTAGTTCAGCTCGCGGCCGCCGGTCTTGCCCATCGCCATGACCGCCAGCCGCACGCAGTCGGCGTCGGGCTCGTCTCGGCGCGCGAGCTCGAGCGCGGCGCCCAGCGTCGCCATGGCCAGGTCGGCGAGCTCGGCCGACGACTCCTCGAAGCAGGTCAGCGCGGTCAGGTCGCGGGCGGCGACGTGCAGCAGCTTGCGGCGGTAGGCGACGCGCAGGGCGTCGGCGTCGTCGGCGTCACCGAGCTGCTGGCGCATGAGGTCGAGGTCGAGCGGGACGGGCGACAGCCGGTCGGCGGCGAGGTCCTCGACGTGCTGCGGGTGCCGGGCGAGGAAGTCGCCGAGCGCCTCGCTGGTACCAAGGACGATGAGCAGTCGCTGCCGCAGCTCCGCGTCGCCCCGCAGGGTCGCGAGCAGCCGCTCGACCCCCCACGTCTCCGCGATCGCCACCAGCGACGCGAGCGCGGTGTCGGGGCTGGCGACGGATGCCACCTGCTCCACCAGCGCGTCGTCGATGCCGTCGAGGCGGGCGAGGTGGGCCGCGGCCGCCGCCCCGTCGCGGAACCCACGACGCGCCAGGGCCAGCTCGGGAGACTCGGGGGGCACGCTCGCAGGCTACCGGGGGTGGGTGGAGGTGCTGTGACGTGCTGGGCGCGGGCTAGGTCTGCGGGTGCCTCAGTGCGGCTTGTCGTCGAGGTGGGGCTGCGGCGGCGCGGCTTGTCGCTGCGTCGGCTCGGCTTCGAGTCGTCCTGCGCTCCGCAAGGGCCTCGACCGGGCGGCTGGGAGCGGCATCGGGTCCGGGTCTCGGGCTGCGGCCTGCGTTGGACCCAAGAATCTGCGGTTGCGCCCCCTGAGCGGTGGATCTGCCACCGAATCGCCCTCGGCGGTGAATCTGGCACCTTCTCAGCGCCCTACAGGTGGAGAATCCACCGACGACGGGGTCGGACGTGGCAGTGCTTCTCCCTTCTCGTGGACCGTGCCACGAGAAGGGAGAAGCGCTGCCCACCCCACCCCAAGGGCACCCACGCTTCTTCCTTGGCGCGCTCAAGGTCGAACGCTTCTGCGTTGGTGACGGGATCCCGTGGCAAACGCAGCATCCTTGACCCTCCCGCACACGAACGCAGCATCGTGCGTCCCACAGCGTGAGCCACAGCCCGAGACCCGAAGCCGACCCCCGCCCAGCCGCCCGGTCGAGGCCTTTCGGAGACCAGACACAGCGAAAGCCGAGGCAGCGCACCAGCAAGGCCAGAGCCCCTGCGGCAGCGCACCACCCGAGTCAAGCCCACGAAGGCAGCGCACCAGCAAGGCCAGACCCCCGCAGGCAGCGCACCAGCCGAGTCAACCCCCCCGAAGGCAGCGCACCAGCAAGGTCACGGCCGACGAGCAGCCGACCACCCCGCCCGTCAGAGGACGGGCAGGAGCCGGTCGATCTCGAACTGGGTCACCTGGGAGCGGTAGGCGTCCCACTCCTGGCGCTTGTTGCGCAGGAAGAAGTCGAAGACGTGCTCGCCGAGGGTCTCGGCGACGAGCTCGCTGCTCTCCATCTCGCGGATCGCCTCGTCGAGGTTGCGCGGCATGGGGGTCAGGCCCATCGTCTTGCGCTCGCGGTCGGTGAGCGACCAGACGTTGTCCTCGGTCTCGGGCGGCAGGGTCGAGCCGTTCTCGATGCCCTTCAGTCCGGCGGCGAGGACGAGTGCGTAGGTGAGGTAGGGGTTGCAGCCGGCGTCGATCCCGCGGTGCTCGACGCGCGCCGAGCCACTCTTGTGCGGCTTGTACATCGGCACCCGCACGAGCGCGGAGCGGTTGTTGTGGCCCCAGCTCAGGTAGTTGGGGGCCTCGTAGCCGCTCGCGAGCCGCTTGTAGGAGTTGACCCACTGGTTCGTGACGGCGGTGATCTCCGCCGTGTGCTCGAGGACGCCCGCGATGAAGGAGCGGCCGGTGGCGCTCAGCTGGTACTCGGCACCCGCCTCGTAGAAGGCGTTCTCGTCGCCCTCGAACAGCGACAGGTGCGTGTGCATCGCGGAGCCGGGGTGCTCGGTGAACGGCTTGGGCATGAAGGAGGCCCACTTGCCCTGGCTGAGCGCGACCTCGCGGACGACGGTGCGGAACGTCATCACGTTGTCGGCGGTGGAGAGCGCGTCGGCGTAGCGCAGGTCGATCTCCTGCTGCCCCGGTCCGCCCTCGTGGTGGCTGAACTCGACGCTGATGCCCATGTTCTCGAGCATCGTGATGACCTCGCGACGGAAGTCCTGGCCGCCACCCTGCGCCGTGTGGTCGAAGTAGCCGGAGTCGTCGACCGGGACCGGCCGTCCGCCGACGTCGGGCTTGCCCCGGAAGACGTAGAACTCGATCTCCGGGTGGGTGTAGAAGGTGAAGCCGGCCTCCGAGGCCTTCGTCAGCGTCCGCTTGAGCACGTGCCGCGGGTCGGCGAACGACGGCGACCCGTCGGGCATCGCGATGTCGCAGAACATGCGCGCCGTCGCGGGCGCCTCGCCCCGCCACGGCAGGATCTGGAAGGTCGACGGATCGGGCTTGAGCAGCATGTCGGCCTCGTGCACGCGGGCGAACCCCTGGATCGCCGACCCGTCGAAGCCGATGCCCTCGCTGAAGGCCCCCTCCAGCTCGGCCGGGGCGATGGCGACCGACTTCAGCGAGCCGAGCACGTCGGTGAACCAGAGCCGCACGAACCGGACGTCACGCTCCTCGAGCGCCCGGAGGACGAAGTCTTCCTGCTTACCCATGGCCAGAGTCTCGCACGGGTCGTGTTACGGCGATGTTTCGTGGTCGAGGCGGCTCAGGGGATCGTCGGCACGCCGTCGTCGACCATCCTTCCGCGGACGTACTGCCACCCCTCGTCGGTCCGCGCGAAACGACTCACCTCGTGCAGGACGCCCGGCTCGTCGGCGAGGTAGGCGGCCCGGAACTCCACCACGCCGAACGCGTCGCCGACGTCGCCGGCCTCGGTGCGCAGCACCTCCAGCCCGAGCCACTCGAGGCCCGGGTCGTGGTCGACGCGCGTCGGGCGGGTGGTCGGGTGCCAGGTGCGCAGCAGGTGCCCGCCGTCGCCGCGGACGTACGCGGTGTACCGCGACCGCATGAGTCGCTCCGCCGTCGGCGCTGCCTGGCCGTCGAGGTAGGGCCGGCAGCAGTCGTCGAAGGGTGCGCCGGTGCCGCACGGGCAGGTCCTGGCCATGACGACATGATGCGGCACGCTCGACGCCCTAGGCTGACCACGTGCCTCAGCTCCGACTCGCCCTTGCTCAGGTCAACCCGCGTCTCGGCGACCTCGACGGCAACGTCGAGCTCGTCGTCGCGGCCGCGCACGAGGCTGCGCAGGCGGGTGCCCACCTGCTGGTGCTGCCGGAGATGGTGCTCAACGGCTACCCGGTGGAGGACCTCGCCTACCGCCTGAGCTTCATCGACGGCACCCGCGCGCACGTCCCGGCGCTCGCCACCCGGCTGGCCGACGAGGGGCTGGGCGACCTCGTTGTCGTCGTCGGGCACCTCGACACCGCCAAGGACCACATCGACACCGAGCGTCTCGGGGTGCCGAAGAACGCGCCCACGAACTCCGCGTCGGTGATCACGGGCGGCCGCGTCGTCACCCGCTACGACAAGCACCACCTGCCGAACTACGGCGTGTTCGACGAGTTCCGGCACTTCGTGCCCGGCGACGAGACGCAGGTCGTGCAGGTGCACGGCGTCGACGTCGCCATCGCCATCTGCGAGGACATCTGGCAGGACGGTCCCTCGGCGGCGGCCGACGCCGCCGAGGCCGGTCTGCTGGTCGTCCTCAACGGCTCCCCGTACGAGGCCGCGAAGGACGACACCCGGCTCGAGCTCTGCGCCCGACGCGCGCGCGAGGGCAGCTGCGCCCTCGCCTACGTGAACCTCGTCGGCGGCCAGGACGAGCTGGTGTTCGACGGCGACTCCCTCGTCGTCGACGCCACAGGCGAGCTCGTCGCCCGCGCGGCGCAGTTCGAGCCCGAGCTGCTGGTCGTCGACCTCGACCTGCCCGCCGCGACGGCTCCGATGCCCGATCCCGACGCCCGCTTCGCCGGACTCCGGGTCGAGCGCACGGTCGTCTCGTCCGAGCCGCTGGAGCCGTACGAGCCGCTGGAGCCGCGTGTCGCCGAGCGGTGGGACGACCTCGGCGAGCGCTACTGGGCGATCGTGCTCGGCCTGCGCGACTACGTGCACAAGAACGGCGGTCGCTCGGTCCTGCTGGGGCTGTCGGGCGGCATCGACTCGACGCTCGTCGGCGCGATCGCCGTCGACGCGCTGGGTGCCGAGAACGTCTTCGGGGTGTCGAACCCGAGCGCGTGGTCGACCGAGCACAGCCGCAGCGACGCCGCCGAGCTGGCGCGACGTACGGGGCTGCAGCTCGACACCGTCCCGATCGCGCCGATCTTCGAGGCCTACCAGGACGCGCTCCACCTCGACGGGATCGCCGAGGAGAACCTGCAGGCCCGCATCCGCGCCGTGATCTGGATGGGCCTGTCGAACCAGCACGGGCACCTGGTCCTCGCCTGCGGCAACAAGTCCGAGCTGGCCACCGGCTACTCGACGATCTACGGCGACGCGGTCGGCGCGTACGCCCCCATCAAGGACCTGCCGAAGACCCTGGTGTGGGAGGTGTCGCGCTGGCGCAACCGCTGGGCCGAGGAGCAGGGCGAGCAGCCGCCGATCCCCGAGAACGCGATCGACAAGGAGCCGTCGGCCGAGCTGCGCCCCGGCCAGCTCGACTCCGACTCCCTGCCGTCCTACGACCTGCTCGACGCCGTGCTCGACGCCTACGTCGAGCGCGACCTGGGCGCTGCGGCCGTGGTGGCCGAGGGCTTCGACCCTGCGCTCGTCGAGCGGGTCGTGACGCTGGTCGACAAGGCCGAGTACAAGCGCCGCCAGTACCCGCCGGGCCCGAAGGTCAGCCGACGCAACTTCGGCCGCGACCGGCGCGTGCCGATGACGAACGGGTGGCGCGAGTCGCTCGACTGACCTGCGGCGCGAACGCAGCGCACACCCTGGGCACACCCGGGCATGACCTGGGGCACAGCGACGTGACAAATGTCGTCGATGCGGCAGGATGGTCCTCGTCCGTGGACCCCCACCGAGGGGCCGCGAGAAGAGAGGGAACCACCATGTCCGAACCCACCCCTGCCCCCGCGACCGGCACGAGCACGTCGGCGGAGGAGCCCGCCCCGTACGGCGGCGGCCCGTCGGCGTCGGCGACGTCCGTCGGCACCGCGGCCACCGGCCCGACGACCGACCCCGCGATCCGTCGTGTGCGCACCCACCACCTGCAGCAGTGGAAGGAGCAGGGCCACAAGTGGGTCATGCTCACCACGTACGACCAGTACACGGCCGCGACGTTCGACGAGGCCGGTGTGCCCGTGCTGTTCATCGGCGACTCCGCCGCGAACAACGTCTTCGGCTACGCGTCGTCCCTCCCGGTGACGGTCGACGAGCTGCTGCCGCTGGTCAAGGCCGTCCCCCGCACCGCCCGTCGCGCGCTCGTGGTGGCCGACCTGCCGTTCGGCTCCTACCAGCGCTCCCCCGAGCAGGCGTACGACACGGCCGTGCGGTTCATGAAGGAGGGCGAGGCGCACGTGGTCAAGCTCGAGGGCGGTGCCGAGATGGCGCCGCAGATCGAGCTGCTGACGAAGGGCGCGGTGCCCGTGATGGCCCACATCGGCTTCACGCCGCAGTCCGAGCACGCCCTCGGCGGCTACCGGGTGCAGGGTCGCGGAGACGCGGCGTCACGGCTCATGGAGGACGCCCTCGCGGTGCAGGAGGCCGGCGCCTCCTCGGTCGTCATGGAGATGGTGCCGGCGCCCATCGCCGCCGAGATCACCGAGCGGCTGCACATCCCGACCATCGGCATCGGTGCCGGGCCGAGCTGCGACGCCCAGGTCCTGGTCTGGCAGGACATGCTCGGCCTGCGCACGGGCAAGGCGCCGCGCTTCGTCAAGCGCTACGCCGACCTGCACGGCATCATCCTCGGCGCCGCGCAGGAGTTCGCGGCCGACGTCGCGTCCGGCACCTTCCCGGCCCCGGAGCACTCCTTCGACGCCTGACAAGGCTCGCCGCGACGGCCCGTTGACGTGGGGCCCCACGTGAACAGGCTCTCCCCCACGCAAACATGCGCCCGATCCGCACGTTTGCGTGGGGCCCCACGTAAACGCGCTCTCCCCCACGCAAACATGCGCCCGATCTGCACGTTTGCGTGGGGCCCCACGCAAACGATCAGACCCGCCAGCCCCAGGCGAGCACGCCCACCGCGTTGAGGGCGACCCAGGCCGCGAGGGCGTACACCGGCACCCAGGGTGCGTCGGCGGGGCGGGTGGCGATGCGGCGGCGCAGCAGCGGGACGAAGGACGCCAGCACGAGCAGGTGCAGGACGATGCCCCACCACGGTGCGTAGAGGACGGTCGAGACGACGAGCCACAGCATGACGACGAGGCCGCCGACCCCGATCCACGGGCCCGACCGCTCCCGCTCGCGTCGCGTGCGCCTCACGGGCGAGGTGCGTCGTCGTTCCAGTCCGGGTCGTTGTCCCACGACTCGTTGCGCTCCTGGACCGTCTCCAGGGCGTGCTCGGCGGCAGCCTGCGTCGGGTACGGGCCGAGGCGGTCGGAGGCCTTGCAGCCGTCCTCACCCTCGACGGTGTGGTGCTTCAGGCAGAAGTAGAAGGCAGGGGCTTCGGCACTCATGACGCCATCCTGCCGCACCGCGCGCGTCGCCGCCCCTCACCCGGGCCGGCTTCGGCCGCCCTCGTAGCATGCCTGGGTGCCTCTCCTTCGCCCCGGCCACGTCTCCCCGCTGCGTCACGTCCCGTCGACGATCGATCGTCCCGAGTACGTCGGCCAGGCTGCACCGCTGCCATACCGTGGCCCGCTGGTGCGCGACGCCGACACCATCGAGCGGATGCGGGTCGCGGGCCGGATCGCTGCCCAGGCCCTCGACGCCGTCGAGGCAGCGATCGCCCCGGGCGTCACGACCGACGAGCTCGACCGGGTCGGTCACACCTTCCTCCTCGACCACGGTGCCTACCCGTCGACGCTCGGCTACCGCGGCTACCCGAAGTCGCTGTGCAGCAGCGTCAACGAGGTGATCTGCCACGGCATCCCCGACGACCGTCCGCTGGAGGACGGCGACATCGTCAACATCGACATCACCGCCTACGTCGACGGCGTGCACGGCGACACCAACAAGACCTATCTCGTGGGCGATGTCGACGAGGAGTCGCGGCTGCTCGTCGAGCGCACCCGCGAGGCCACCCACCGCGCGATCCGCGCCGTGAAGCCGGGTCGACGCATCAACGTGATCGGTGCCGTCATCGAGGCCTACGCCAAGCGGTTCGGCTACGGCGTCGTGCGCGACTTCACGGGGCACGGCGTGGGGCCCGCGTTCCACGACGGCCTGATCGTCCCGCACTACGACGACCCGGCCGCGGACACGGTGATCGAGGTGGGCATGACGTTCACGATCGAGCCTATGCTGACCCTCGGCACGATCGAGTGGGACCAGTGGGACGACGGCTGGACGGCCGTCACCCGCGACGGCTCGCGCACCGCCCAGTTCGAGCACACCCTGCTCGTCACCCCCGACGGCGCGGAGATCCTCACCCTTCCCTGACCGGCCTCGTCGGGAGAGCCGGGCGCCGGCAGGGGTGACGGGCCCCGGGCGGCGATGGATGAAGAGGGGGGAACGAGGCGGCCTGTAAGCCGGATTCTGTCCCCGGCCCGAGGGCCGGGGGGCGACCATCCATCTGGGTCACGCATTGCTGCGCGCCTCGAGCGACCTACCCGCTGACGTCGGACGAGCAGCCCGTCAGCGCAGGCGCCGGAGCGCCCTCTTGGTCTTGCTCCCGGTGGGGTTTACCGAGCCGACGCCGTCGCCGACGTCGCTGGTGAGCTCTTACCTCACCGTTTCACCCTTGCCCGCACCCCGTGGCCCGAAGGCCGCGGGGCCGCTGGCGGTCTGTTCTCTGTGGCACTGTCCCGCACGTCGCCGTGGGTGGCTGTTGGCCACCACCGTGCTCTGTGGAGTCCGGACTTTCCTCGACGGACCGGAGCCCGCCGCGGCCGCCCGGCCGCCTCGTTCGTCGTCCAGTCTAGGCCGCAGCCGACCCGGCCCGGGACCCCGGACACGTCTACGCTGGACGCGTGGAGCTCGAGGACGAAGCCCGGACGACGTCGGCGGTCGGCGAGCTGCGCCCGCGCCTGCACCCGGAGCCGGTCGTGTACGCGATCGTCGCGCCCGGCTTCGACACCTCGACGGCGCTCGCCACCGTGCGCGAGCGGGAGGGCCTCACGGTCGTGGTCGAGCAGGTGGAGGCCGAGGAGGACGGGCTCGTGTACGAGTTCGTGGGCGCGTGGATCACGCTCGCCGTGGTGTCGGCACTCGACGCCGTCGGGCTCACCAGCTCCATCTCCACCGCTCTCGCCGCCGAGCAGATCGCCTGCAACGTCGTGGCTGGCTTCCACCACGACCACCTCGTCGTCCCGTGGGACCGACGTCACGATGCGCTGCGCATCCTCGATGCCCTAGGGTGAGGGTCGCGAAAGGGAGTAGTCCCCAATCGCTGCGTCGACATACTGATGCCGGGCCCTCGGGCCCCGCCTCCGGTGCAGCGGGCCAGGACCGTGAGAACGGTCCGGCGGACGAGACTTTCGACCCGAATGTCGTACACACACGACGGTCCGGGTCGAGGCTCGTCGATCGTGGCTCCTCGTCCTGGTCCGGACGAGGAGAATCCCATGTTCGAGGCCCTGTGGCTCAGTGCCGCCGTCATCTTCGTCGCCGAGCTCGGCGACAAGAGCCAGCTGATGGCGATGACGTTCGCCACCCGGTACCGCGCACGCGACGTGCTGCTCGGCATCACCCTGGCGACCGCGATCGTCCACCTCGCGTCGGTCGGCATCGGCTACGCGATCGGCTCCAGCTTCGAGCAGTACCAGGGACCGATCGCGATCGCGGCCGGCATCGCCTTCCTCGGCTTCGCGGCCTGGACGCTGCGCGGCGACGAGCTGACCGACGACGAGGCCGACAAGGCCAAGAAGGCCACCGGCTCGGCGCTCCTGGCCGTCGGTCTGGCGTTCTTCCTGGCCGAGCTGGGTGACAAGACGATGCTGGCGACCATCACGCTCGCCGTCCGCGAGGACTGGCTCGGCACCTGGATCGGCAGCACCGTCGGCATGGTCGCCGCCGATGCCCTCGCGATCGTCGTGGGCGCGGTCCTCGGGAAGCACCTGCCCGAGAAGGTCATCAAGATCGGTGCTGCGGCGGCGTTCGCGATCTTCGGCGTGCTGCTGGTCGTCGAGGGTCTGCGCTGACCAGCCGGCGCGCTGCGGTCCGATGCGACCTCGATAGGCTCGCCGGGTGCTGATCCTGCTCCCGCCCTCCGAGGGCAAGACCGCACCGGCCGACGGCCCCACGCTCGACCTCGAGGCGCTGTCGTTCCCGCGGCTGCACCGCGTGCGCGACCAGGTGTCCCGCGCGCTCGTGCGACTGGCCGCCACGCGCCGGGCGGCCGAGGTGCTCGGCCTCGGCCCGACGCAGGCTGACGCGATCGAGACCGACGCCCGCCTGTTCGAGGTGCCGTGCGCCCCTGCCGGGTCGGTCTACACCGGGGTGCTGTTCGGCGAGCTCGACCTCGCCTCCCTCGACACCGACGCGACGGCGCGTGCCGACGCGTCCGTCGCCGTCGCGAGCGCGCTCTTCGGGCTCGTCCGCGTCGGCGACCCGATCCCGGCGTACCGGCTGTCGGGCACGGTCACGCTGCCGCGGCTCGGGCCGGTCGCGGGACGCTGGCGTCCCGTGCTGCCTGACGTGCTCGACGAGGCCGCCGACGGCGGTCTGCTGGTCGACCTGCGGTCCGGGGCGTACGTGAACCTCGGCAAGCCGTCCGCCGACCTGGCGCCACGCACCGCGACCGTGCGCGTCCTGCACGAGCAGGACGGGCGCCGCACGGTCGTCAGCCACTTCAACAAGGCGACGAAGGGACGACTGGTCCGCGCCCTCCTCGTCGAGGGGGCGCAGCCGACGTCGGTCGACGAGCTCGTCGTCGCCTGGCGCGACCTCGGCTGGACGGTCGAGCAGGACGGCACCCGCCTCGACGTCGTCACGACCGGCGCGCACTGACCCGTCGGGGCTCTACCTGTCTGGGCCCGACCCGTCCGGCCGCAGGGCTACTCGGGGACGATCGAGAACCCGCGCAGCGACGGCGTGCCGTCGGGCCACCACGCGATCGTGGTGATGCTGGCGGGGGCCAGCTCCATCCGGTGGATGATCGACATCGGGCCGTCGAGCGCCAGGCGCGTCATGAGCTTGATGGGGGTGACGTGGCTGACCACGACGACGGTCTCCCCCGCGTGGTCGGCGAGGATCCGGTCGCGCGCCTCACGCACCCGCTCCTGGACCTCGTCGAAGGACTCGCCACCGGGCGGGGCGACCGACGTGGAGGCGAGCCAGGCCGACATCTCCTCGGGCCAACGCTCCATGATGTCGCCGAACCCGTGGCCGTCCCAGTCGCCGAAGGCTGCCTCCTCGACGCCGTCGTCGACCGCGACCTCCAGCCCGGTCTCGCGGGCGACGAAGCCGGCCGTCTCCTGCGTCCGCCGCAGCGGGGACGCGACGATGGCGTCGACGTCGTGGTGGCGCGCGATCCACGCCGCCGCGCGGGCGGCCTGGGACTCCCCCTCGGCGACGAGACCGGGGTCGGAGCCGCCGCGCCCGCAGAAGAGCTTGCGCTGGGTGTTGGCCGTGACCCCGTGGCGCAGGAGCACCAGCGTGGTCGGGCGTCCGTGCATGTCGCCGCGCCAGCCGAGCAGCGGGTTGGTGTCCTTCGCGCCGCCGGCTGCCGGTGCGTCGACCGGGGCCGTCACGTCGTCGGCGGGTCGTGGGGCGCTGGTCTCCTGCCGGACGCCGGTGCCGACGACGGCGGGCTTGCCCGTGCGCGCCTGCGCGTCGAGCGCCTCGTTCGCGAGCGCGTCGGCGGCGGCGTTGCGCTCCCGCGGCACCCACGTCCAGTCCGTGACCGCTCCTGCGAGCTCTCGGGCCTGCGCCGCGAGCGGCTGCATCGAGGGGTGCTTGACCTTCCATCGGCCCGCCATCTGCTCGACGACCAGCTTGGAGTCCATGCGGACCTCGACGTCGGCACCCGGTGCGTGCTCGGCCGCGAGCTCGAGACCGGCGATGAGGCCGCGGTACTCGGCGACGTTGTTGGTGGCGGTGCCGATCGTCTCGCCCCGCGTGGCGATCACCTCGCCGGTGTCCGCGTCGCGCACGAGGGCTCCGTAGGAGGCGGGTCCCGGGTTGCCCCGTGACCCGCCGTCGGCCTCGACGACGACGCGGGTGGTACTCACAGCCCGGACTCGGCCGTCCGGACGAGGATGCGGCTGCACTCGGGGCAGCGCAGGACGTCGTCCTCCGGGCGGGCTGCCAGCTCGCGCAGGTCGGCCCCGTTGAGCTCCAGGCGGCATCCCTCGCAGCGACGCGCCCGCAGCGCGGCAGCGCCGAGCCCGCCGTACTGGCCCCGGACCTTGTCGTAGAGCGCCAGGAGGTCCTTCGGGACGGCCGGCGCGGTCGACTCGCGCTCGCTCTGCACCGAGACGATCTCGTCGTCGATGGCGGCGACGGCGGCGTCGCGCGCCGCGGTGACGTGCTCGAGCTCCGCGACCAGGGCGTCGTGGTCGGCCGTGACGGCACGCAGCTCCGCCTCGGCGATCTCGAGGTCCTCCATGACGGTGAGCTCCTCGTCCTCGAGCGTCCCGATGCGGCGCTCGAGCGCACCCAGCTCGTGCTGCAGGTTCTCGAGGTCCTTGGGGTTGGTGATCGCCCCGGAGGAGAGACGCTCCTCGTCGCGCGTGCGTCGCGCCTTGACCTGCTCGACCTCCGCCTCGGCCTTCGCCTGCACCCGGGCGAGGTCGCTGACCTTCGTCTCGACCTCGATCTGGCGCCCGCGCAGCTGCGCGACCTCCTGCGTCAGCTCCTCGATGCGCGCGATCTCGGGCAGGGTGCCGCGTCGGTGCTGCAGACGGGCGAGGGCGGAGTCCTGGGTCTGCAGCTCCAGCAGGGTCTGCTGGGCGGACGGTTCGGCTTTCAGGGGGTCCTCCTGGGTGCGGGAGCCAGCGCGTGCGACCAAGGATCGGTCACGAGCGTCGACACGTGGACGTCAACCGTATCGCCCAGCCGGTCCTGCAGTGCGGACGCCGCCACCGGCAGCCACGTCCACTCCGCCGCCCAGTGCGGCACGTCGACGACGGCGCATGCCCCCGGACGCTCGAGGTGCTCGCTCACCGGGTGGTGCTTCAGGTCGGACGTGACGTAGACGTCGGCGCCGGCCGCGTCGGCCGTCGACAGCAGGAAGTCGCCCGATCCGCCGCACAGCGCGACCGTGCGCACCGTCCGGTCGAGGTCGCCGGCCACGCGGGTGGCGCTGCCGTGCGCGGGGAGGGTGCGGTGGACGTGCTCGACGAACTCCCCCAGCGTCGTGGGCTGCGCGAGCACGCCGATGCGTCCGCTGCCGCGGTCGCTCGGTCGCGCTGCCGTGGGCAGGAGGAGGTAGGAGACCTCCTCGTAGGGGTGGGCCTGCAGCAGGGCGGAGCGGACGGACTCACGCACCGCGGCCGGGGCCACGAGCTCGAGGCGGGTCTCCTCGACGTGCTCGAGCGCCCCGACCTCGCCGATCGCCGGGTTGGCGCCGGCGAGCGGCCGGAACGAGCCCGTGCCGTCGGAACGGAAGACCGCCGAGTCGTAGTCGCCGATGCTGCCGGCACCCGCCTCGTGCATGGCAGCGGCCACCGCGTCGGCGTCGGCGCGCGGCACGTGCACGACCCACGCGTCGAGCCCTGGATCGGTGTCGACGTCGAGCGGGCGGACGTCGGTGAGCCCGAGGGCCAGGGCCATCGACTCCGAGACGCCGAGCGGCGGCGAGTCGGCGTTGGTGTGACAGGTGTGCAGGGCCACCTCGTGCGAGGCGAGGGTGTGCACGACCCGGCCCTTCGGCGTCGTGGCAGCGACCGACGTGACGCCCTTGAGGTACAGGGGGTGGTGCGTGAGGAGGAGGTCGGCTCCGCGGGCGACGGCCTCGTCGGCGACCGCCTGGACGGGGTCGACGGCGAGGAGGATGCGTGACACCTCGGCGTCCGGGTCGCCGACGACGGTGCCCACGGCGTCCCAGTCGTCGGCCCACCGCGGGTCGTAGAGCTCGTCGAGCACGCGGACGACGTCACGCAAGGTCGGCATGGCGGCCACCCTACGACCCGACCGCGGCCCTACCCCACCGAGCCGAGCGCGAACGGCAGCACCGCGTCGGCCCCGGCGAGGCGCAGCTCGCGCGACGCCACGGCCATGGTCCAGCGGCTGTCGACGAGGTCGTCGACGAGCAGAACCGGACCGGAGAGCCCGGCGAGCGCCTGCTGCAGGTCGTCGGGTACGACGAACCGCCCCCACACGCCCGCCAGCCGGAACGCGCTGTTGCCTCCCTGCGTGGCCGGGGGTGCGCCCGGCGCCAGCTGCAGGGTCGGCAGCAGCGGGAGTCGGCCGAGCCGCGCGAGCCCCTCGGCCACCGATGCGACCAACGTGGGGCGCGCGACCGACGGCATCGCGACGACCGCCACCGGCCGCTCCGCCCAGGGCCAGTCGCGCAGCGCCCGCGCACAGGCACCGAGCAGCGACTCCGGCACGGCGACGTCGGGCGCGCCCGTGGCGAACAGCTCGCGCAACGTGCCGCCCCAGCCAAGGTCGGTGAGTCGTGCGACCACCCGCCCGGTCTCGGGCCGCTCCGCGGGCGGGATGCGACCCGAGACGTCCACCCCGAGCCGGCCGACGCCGGACGGCCACTGCGCCCGAGGGTCGACGGGCACCCCCACACGGTCGAGCGACTGCGTGGCCCGCGCGACGGCCTCGCCGTCGGTGCTCGTCGGGTACCAGGGGCCTGCGCACACGTCGCAGCGGCCGCAGGGCGCGGCGGTCGGGTCGTCGAGCTGGCGCTGCAGCAGCTCCATCCGGCAGGTGCGACCGGCCTGGTACTCGAGCATGGCCTCCTGCTCGGCCTCGCGCGCCTGTGCGATGCGCTCGTACCGCTGCGCGTCGTAGACCCACGGCTCCCCCGTGCTGACCCAGCCGCCCTGCACACGGCGCACGGCACCGTCGACGTCGAGCACCTTGAGCAGCAGCTCGAGCGGTGTGCGACGGATGTCGACCTGCGCCTCCAGCGCAGCGACCGACGTGGGCGTGCTGCCCAGGGCGCCGAGCACCGCGTCGACCTTGGCCTGCGTCGGCATCGACGCCGTCGCGAAGTAGCGCCAGATGTCGGCGTCCTCCGGCCCGGGCAGCAGCAGGACGTCGGCGGACTCCGTGGCGCGGCCCGCGCGGCCGACCTGCTGGTAGTACGCGACGGGCGAGGACGGCGCCCCGAGGTGCACGACGAAGCCCAGGTTGGGCTTGTCGAAGCCCATGCCGAGCGCGCTGGTGGCGACGAGGGCCTTCAACTGGTCGTCCTTCAGCGCCTGCTCGAGCCGCACGCGCTCGTCGGGGTCGGTGCGTCCCGTGTAGGCCGCCACCTCGTGCCCCGCCTCGGTGAGCAGCCGCGCGAGGTCCTCCGCCGCCGAGACCGTGAGGGTGTAGACGATGCCGCTGCCCGGCAGCTCGGCCAGGTGCGAGACCAGCCAGCCGAGCCGTTCCTTGGAGCTGGGCAGCCGCAGCGAGCCCAGACGCAGGCTCGTGCGCGCCAGCGAGCCACGCAGCGTGAGGACGTCCGCGTCGCCCGGAGCGCCGGGCCCGGAGGCACCGAGCTGCTCCTCGACATCGGTGACCACCCGCTGGTTGGCGGTGGCGGTGGTGGCCAGCACCGGCACGCCGTCGGGCATCGAGTCGATGAGGTCGGCGAGGCGTCGGTAGTCGGGCCGGAAGTCGTGGCCCCAGTCGGAGATGCAGTGCGCCTCGTCGACGACGAGCAGGCCGATGCGGCGGCGCAGCTCGGGCAGCTGCTCGTCGCGGAACCGGGGGTTGGTGAGGCGCTCGGGCGACACGAGCAGCACGTCGACGTCGTCGGCGTCGAGCCGGGCCCGCACGTCGTCCCACTCGTGCGCGTTGGCCGAGCTGATCGAGACGGCCCGCACCCCGGCGCGCGCGGCGGCGGCGACCTGGTCGCGCATGAGGGCGATGAGCGGGGACACCAGGAGCGTGGGACCGGTGCCCCGCGCGCGCAGCAGCGAGGTCGCGACGAAGTAGACCGCCGACTTCCCCCAGCCGGTGCGCTGGACGACGAGCGCGCGCCGGTGGTCGTCGACGAGGGCCGTGATCGCCTCGAGCTGCCCGTCGTGGAACTGGGCGTCGGGTCGGCCGGTGAGGCGACGCAGGGCGTCGAGCGCGTCCGTGGCGGTGGCGGTGGAGGTGGTCACCCGGTCATCGTGTCAGGCGCTGCCGACACCGGCTCCTTGCCGCGTCGCGCCCTGTGGACGACAGTGGGCGCATGCGTCGCGCGCTCGCCGTCGGCACCCTCGTCCTGCTCCTCGGCTGCTCGGGTGCGCCCGCCACCGTGACCGCTCCGGACCTGCAGTGCGGGCAGGACCGCACGACGGACGCGGCGAAGGACGTCGTGGAGAAGGTCGGTGGCCTGCGCACCGACGACGTCGTCGTGCGCCTCGCCCGCAGCACCCCTGCCGGCATCGTCGCGCTGGTCGACGGTGACGTCGAGCGGGCATACCGCCTCCTGCACGACCGCTACGGCGTGGCCGTCGTTGCCCAGGCCGAGGGCGACGGCGTCGCGGACGGTCTGGCGCAGATCGAGCGCCTCGTCCGCTCGTCCTGCCCGCAGGGCTGAGACGACCCGGCGGACGGGGTCCTCGGGTGGGCGAAGAGGGACTCGAACCCCCGACCGCTCGGGTGTAAGCCGAGTGCTCTGACCAGCTGAGCTATTCGCCCCGGGTGCATCCGGCGAGTGCGTCGGACGCCTGGGAACCCTACCGCACGCGAGCGCGACGACCTGGTCCCCGACAGACAGAGGCTGCGGCCGCCGGGGTCTCGGGTCCCGGGCGGCCGCAGCACCCCCATCATGGCGCAGCACGGGTGTCGCGCGCAGCCGTTTGGGCGGGAAACTCGGGCGAATTCAGCCGTCGTCGCGCAGGTGCGCCTCCAGCCGCTCGACCTTGGCCGTCAGCTGGCCCGTGAACCCCGGACGGATGTCCGCCTTCAGCACGAGCGAGACCCGCGACGAGACCGCCGCGACGGCGTCGACGGCAGCCTTCACCACCGCCATCACCTCGTCCCACTCCCCCTCGATCGTCGTGAACATCGACGTTGTCTCGCACGGCAGGCCCGACGCACGGACGACCCGCACGGCCTCGGCGACTGCGGCCGCCACCGACCCCGACTCGTCGGCGCTGACCGGGCTGACGCTGAACGCGGCGAGCATCAGAGCTCGGCCAGCGCGGCGCGGTAGGCGTCGAAGTCGCGCGCCTGGCCGATGGGGTGCTCCACCTTCCAGCGCAGGACGCCCTCGGCGTCGACGAGGTAGGTGCCGCGCTCGGGCGCGCCCGCGCCCTCGTTGAAGATGCCGTAGGCGCGGCTGACCTCGCCGTGCGGCCAGAAGTCGCTCAGCACGGGGAACGTGAGGCCCTCCGCGTCGGCGAAGGCGCGGTTGGAGAAGAAGTGGTCGCAGGAGATCGCGAGCACCTCGACGTCGCTGTCGGCGAAGGCGCCGATGTTGTCGCGGATCTCGCAGAGCTCACCGGTGCAGATGCCGCTGAAGGCGAACGGGAAGAACACGAGCGCCACGGGACGTCCGCGGAAGGACGACAGGGCGACGTCCTCGCCGTGCTGGCTCTTGAGGGTGAAGTCGGGGGCGGTCTGGCCTACGTCGATCGTCATGGCCCCAGCCTAGGACGCGACGAACCTCCGGAGCCCCAGCGCGGGCCGCGAAGAACCCTGGGACTCAGCGCTTGTGGGTGGAGAGCTTGGTGGCGGCCCACTCGGCCGACGCCGAGGAGGTCGTGGTCGTCGACAGGCCCGCGACGGGAGCCGCCTCGGCGATGTCGGCGCCGGTCACGTAGCCCGGTCGCCCGACCTTGGGCGTCAGCACCCAGATCGACCCGCCCTCGGCGAGGTCGGAGAGCGCGTCGAACAACGCGTCGACGAGGTCGCCGTCGTCGTCGCGCCACCAGAGGATGACGCCGTCGACCACCTCGTCGGACTCACCGTCGACGAGTGCGTGGCCCACGATCTCCTCGATCGCGGAGCGGAGCTCGTTGTCGACGTCCTCGTCCCAGCCCAGCTCCTGGATGACGGTGTCGGGGCTGAAGCCCAGCCTCGCGGCGTCCAACGGTTCTCCTCAGTTCGTCCGGTGGTGTGGTCCCACTCTGGCACGCCTGGAGGGGCGGTGCCGCCCGGGACCGGGTCGGGTGCGGCGGTGGTCGAGAACCTACTGCAAAGTAGGGGATTTTCCTACTGATCGGTAGATGTTCACAACGTCCGCCGGTGTCACCCTAGCGAATCCGGCGTGGAAAGATGGAGAGGTCCACAAGACGTCCCAGGAGTCGCACATGCCCACCGGCCAGTCCCCCACCGAGCGCCCCGCTGTCATCCACGAGGGGCTGCCGACGCAGCTGCCCGACATCGATCCCGACGAGACGTCCGAGTGGCTCGCCTCACTGGACCAGATGGTCGACGAGCGAGGCCGCTCCCGCGCCCGCTACGTCATGCTCAAGCTCCTCGAGCGGGCCCGCGAGCAGAACGTCGGCGTGCCGGCGCTGCGCAGCACCGACTTCATCAACACGATCCCGCCCGAGCACGAGCCGTGGTTCCCCGGCAACGAGGCGATCGAGCGACGCATCCGCTCCTACATCCGCTGGAACGCGGCCGTCATGGTCTCGCGCGCGAACCGGCCCGGCCTCGGCGTGGGCGGCCACATCGCCAGCTACCAGTCGGCGGCCAGCCTCTACGAGGTCGGCTTCAACCACTTCTTCCGCGGCAAGGACCACCCCGGCGGCGGCGACCACATCTACTTCCAGGGCCACGCAGCGCCCGGCATCTACGCCCGCTCCTACCTCGAGGGCCGCCTGAGCGAGCAGCAGCTCGACCGCTTCCGCCAGGAGCACTCCCACGGCCCGGGCCAGGGACTGTCGTCCTACCCGCACCCGCGTCTCATGCCCGATTACTGGGAGTTCCCGACGGTCTCCATGGGTCTCGGCGGCATCAACTCCATCTACCAGGCGCGGTTCAACCGCTACCTGCACGACCGCGGCATCAAGGACACCAGCCAGCAGCACGTGTGGACGTTCCTCGGCGACGGCGAGATGGGCGAGCCGGAGTCGCTCGGCGCCATCGGCCTCGCCGCGCGCGAGGAGCTCGACAACCTCACGTTCGTCATCAACTGCAACCTGCAGCAGCTCGACGGCCCGGTGCGCGGCAACGGCAAGATCATCCAGGAGCTGGAGTCGTACTTCCGCGGCGCCGGCTGGAACGTGATCAAGGTCGTGTGGGGCCGAGAGTGGGACGACCTCCTCGCCCGCGACGTCGACGGCGTGCTTGTCAACCAGATGAACCGCACGCCCGACGGTGAGTTCCAGACGCTGTCGGTGGAGTCCGGCGCGTACAACCGCGAGAACTTCTTCGGCCCCGACCCGCGCCTGCGCGCCATGGTCGAGCACCTGAGCGACGAGGACATCGAGCGCCTGCCGCGCGGCGGCCACGACTACCGCAAGGTCTACGCCGCGTTCGACGCCGCCCAGAAGCACACCGGCCAGCCGACCGTGATCCTGGCGCACACCATCAAGGGCTGGCTGCTCGAGTCCTTCCAGGGCCGCAACGCCACGCACCAGATGAAGAAGCTGACGAAGGACGACCTCAAGGGCTTCCGCGACCGGCTCAACATCCCGGTCAGCGATGCGCAGATCGAGGGCGACAACCTCGCGCCGTTCTACCACCCGGGCGAGGACAGCGAGGAGATCCAGTACATGCGCGCCCGCCGCGACGCGCTGGGCGGCGGACTCCCGTCGCGTCGGGTCGATCCCGCGTCGGTCAAGCTCCCGGAGCCCGACACCTACTCGGCGCTCTCCAAGGGCTCGGGCAAGCAGCAGATCGCGACGACGATGGCCTTCGTGCGCCTCCTGCGCGACCTCATGAAGGACCCCGAGATCGGCCGCCGCATCGTCCCCATCGCGCCCGATGAGTACCGCACGTTCGGCATGGACTCGATGTTCCCGTCGGCGAAGATCTACAACCCGGCCGGCCAGACGTACGAGTCGGTCGACCGCAAGCTGCTCCTGGCCTACAAGGAGTCCGAGAAGGGCCAGCTGCTGCACGAGGGCATCAGCGAGGCCGGCGCGATGGCGTCGGCGATCGCGGCCGGCAGCGCCTACTCCACGCACGGCGAGCCGATGATCCCCGTCTACCTCTTCTACTCGATGTTCGGCTTCCAGCGGACCGCCGACTCGATCTGGGCGATGGCCGACCAGCTCGCGCGCGGGTTCCTCATCGGTGCCACCGCGGGTCGCACGACGCTGACCGGTGAGGGCCTCCAGCACGCCGACGGCCACTCCCCCCTCATCGCGCAGACCAACCCGGCGGTCGTGCACTACGACC
Organism: Aeromicrobium sp. REDSEA-S38_B2; assembly: GCF_001628525.1. Taxonomy (NCBI): domain Bacteria; kingdom Bacillati; phylum Actinomycetota; class Actinomycetes; order Propionibacteriales; family Nocardioidaceae; genus Aeromicrobium; species Aeromicrobium sp. REDSEA-S38_B2. Next base: position 68,961 of record NZ_LUNH01000013.1, read on the forward strand.
CCGCGTACGGCTACGAGATTGCGCACATCGTCAAGGACGGCATGCGTCGCATGTACGGCACGTCCGACGACCGTCCGCACGGCGAGGACGTCCTCTACTACCTGACGGTCTACAACGAGCCGATCAACCAGCCGGCCGAGCCGGAGGACCTCGACGTCGACGCGCTGCTCAAGGGCGCCTACCTGTACCGCCGCGGCGAGCGCGGTCGGCACACGGCCCGGATCATGGCCTCGGGCGTCGCGCTGCCGTGGGCGCTGAAGGCGCAGGAGATGCTCGCCGAGCAGTACGACGTGAAGGCCGACGTCTGGTCCGTCACGTCGTGGAACGAGCTCGCGCGCGACGCGGTCGCCGCCGAGAAGTGGAACCTCAACAACCCGGGCGAGTACCAGCGGGTCCCGTGGATCACGACGCAGCTCATGGACCACGCGAACGTCACGCTCGCGGTGAGCGACTACATGCGGGCCGTCCCCGACCAGATCGCCCGCTGGGTCCCCGGACCGTGGCAGTCGCTGGGCGCCGACGGCTTCGGCTTCGCCGACACGCGCGCCGCCGCACGTCGCGTGTTCCAGATCGACGCGGAGTCGATCGTCGTCTCGGTGCTGCAGAGCCTCGCGCAGCAGGAGCTCGTCGAGCAGTCGGTCGTGCGCGACGCCTTCACGTCGCTGCGCATCGACGACCCGACCGCCACCCGCGGTGTCGCCCAGGAGGGCGGCGACGCCTGACGAACCGCCCTGGGGCGCCGACCGCGACGGTCGGCGTCTCAGGGAACTCCTAGCCGATGCACCCTAGGATGTTGCCCATGCGTCGTTGGCCGTACACCTTTGCCGTCGCGCTGTCCGTGGCGGTCACGGGCGCCGCGGTGTTCTCCTCCCTCTACCTCGATCTGCCCATGAAGGACCCCGAGGGGTTCCTCGGACCGGCGTACGTGCGCCTCCCGCTGCTGGCGCTGCTGTTCTTCGCCGCCGGCATCGTGCCCGCCGCCGTGCGTCGTCGCGGCTGGAAGCAGATCGGCGAGGGCGCGCGCGAGGTGGTGCGGGAGGAGTGGTCGCTCAAGCGGGTCGGCTACATCGCGACCGGACTGATCACCTTCTACGCGAGCTACGTCAGCTACCGCAACCTCAAGAGCTACCTGCCCACGTACCGCGAGGGCGTGCTGTTCGACCGCCAGCTCCTCGAGCTCGACCACTGGCTCATGTTCGGCCACAACCCGGCCACGGTCCTGCACAACCTGCTCGGCACCGACGTGATGGCGCACGTGCTGTCGTTCGCGTACATCGCCTACCTGCCGCTCATCCCCATCACGCTGGGCGCCTTCCTGGTGCTCAACCGCGACTTCTCGATCGGCGCCTGGTACGCCACGGCGCTGTGCCTCAACTGGATCCTCGGCGTCCTCAGCTACTACGCGCTCCCGACCCTCGGCCCGGCGTTCGCGCAGCCGTCGATGTACTGGGACCTCGCCACGACCGACGTCACCGAGCTGCAACGCTCGTTGTTCCGCAACAGGGTCGACGTGCTCACCGACCCGTGGGCGAGCGAGAAGATCCACGGCGTCGCGGGCTTCGCCTCGCTGCACGTCTCGGTGACGTTCACCGCGGCGCTGTTCATGCAGCGCACCGGCCAGAAGCTCGCGATCCGCGCGATCACCTGGGCGTTCTTCGTGGTCACCGTCCTGGCGACCATCTACTTCGGCTGGCACTACCTGGCCGACGACATCGCCGGCATCGTCATCGGCTGGGCGTCGGTGTCGCTGGGCGCCTGGGCGTCGGGGAACCGAGGGCGGCGCAAGCGACGAGGCCTGGCGCCGGTCGACGAGCAGCCGGTCCAGCCGGTTCAGCCGGTTCAGCCGGCCACGGTCACCGCGCCCGGTCCCGGCGGCGGCTCCGGGTCCATCACGGGCTGACCCTGGCGCAGCATCGCGCGCCAGGTGCTGCGGTGGTAGGTGGCCGGGTCGGTCGCGGCCACGAAGTCGTGGAGGATCTGCGCGAACTGCTCCGGGTGGTCGCGGTGCGGGAAGTGGCCCGCGTCGGGCAGCACGTGCACGTGCGACCACGCCTGGCTGCGTGCGACATCGGCGTGCGAGGCGGGTATGACGAGGTCGTCGGCGCCCCAGACGACGAGCACGGGGATGATGCGCGCCAGGTAGGTCCGGTCGATCATCGTGACGAACTGGCCGCGCCAGTCGAGCACGTGGCTCGTGACGCGTTGCACCGCGTGGCGGGCCCGCGGGTCGGCGAAGGACTCGTAGATCGCGGCCACCTCGCCGAGGTCGCGCAGCTGACGGACGCCCGTGCGCGAGAGTCCGCGCATGCTGGCGGCGACCGCCCGGCGCCACGGGCGCAGGGTCGCGAGGCCGAGCGCCGTGCCACTGCCGGGCAGGGTCAGGAAGCGGATGAGCGGCGTGACCTCCTTGCCGAGGCCACCCGACGACACCAGCGCGATCCGCTCGGTGCGGTCGGGGTACTGGTAGGCGAACTGCATCGCCACCCCACCGCCGAAGCTGTGGCCCACGACCGTCACCTTGTTGATGCCGAGGATCGTCAGCAGGTCGCGCATGCCGTTGGCGTAGCCGCCGAGCGAGTAGTCGGCGTCGGGCTTGTCGGACTCGCCGTGGCCGAGCAGGTCGGGCGCGATCACCGTGTAGTGCTCCGCGAGCGCGTCCATGACGGGCTCCCAGGTGCTGGACTCACAACCCAGGCCGTGCAGTAGGAGCAGGGCCGGCCCCTTGCCCTTGCGTCGGTAGGCGCGACGGTAGCCGTGCACCACCACGAACTGCAGGTCGTCGCCGCTGGTCATCGACCCATCGTAGGAGGTGGCGGGTTCGGCCGCGCCGGAACCGAGCACGTCGAGTGGCTCGTTAGACTGGCGCCGTGCCCACCCCAGCCGAGGTCCGCGCACAGCTGACCGACATCCTCGTGACCGTCGTCGAGTGCACCCCCGACGAGGTGCGCGACGACGCCCGCCTCGAGGACCTCGGCGTCGACTCGCTCGCCGCCGTCGAGGTCGCCGACGAGCTGGGTCGTCGCTTCGGCGTCCACCTCGAGGACGCCACGGTCGACACGCTCGTGACCGTCGACGACGCCGTCCGTGCCGTCGTCGAGCACCGACCTGCCGGCCGCCGTGGTCGTCGTGGTCCTGCCGTGGCGGTGACCCTCGGCGCCGAGGGTCGCGAGCGGGCACCGGGCGAGCGCAGCCTCGCGGGCCGCGCCGACGCGCTCTGGCGGCTCGCCATGTGGTTCGTCGTGGCCGGTCTCGTGATCGGCGGAGGCCTCGGCTTCGCCGGCGCCACCGTGGTGCGCGCGACGGGTCTGGGCGGTGTCGAGCTGCCGCCGATCTCCGGCCCGACCGCCCCTGCGACGCCGTCGAGCAGCCCGTCGGCGAGCCCGTCGCCGACGCCGTCCGCGACGCAGGAGCCGGAGGAGAAGCCGACGTTCTCGGTCGAGAGCGACCGCATCGCCGCCGGCCAGCGGTTCACGATCTCCGGACGGTTCCCCTCCCTCGGCGAGGGCCAGCTGCTGCAGGTGCAGTCCCGCGACCCGGGCGCCGACTGGGAGGACTTCCCCGTCTCGCTGCAGACCCGCGAGGGCGGCCGGTTCCAGACCCAGATCTACACGTCACGTCCCGGCGAGCGGGAGTTCCGCGTGTTCCACGAGGACAGCAACACCGCGTCGCCGTCCGCGAAGGTCACGATCGGCTGAGCGAGCGCGCCGGGTCAGACGACCTGGTGCAGCCAGCGGACCGGAGCGCCCTCACCGGCGTGCCGGAACGGCTCGAGCTCGGCGTCCCACGCCACCCCGAGCAGACCGTCGAGCGCCTCGTCCATGGTGATCTCACCCAGCGCCGCCTTGACCCGGAACGCCTTGATGCGGTCCTCGGGGATGAGGACGTCGCCGTGCAGGCCGGTCATCGCGTGGAAGATGCCGAGGGTCGGGGTGAAGGAGAACCGTGCCCCCTCGCTCGCGGCGGTCGGCTCCTCGGTGACCTCGAAGCGGAGCCGGTCCCAGCCACGCATCGCCGACGCGAGGGCCGCAGCGGACCCTGCCGGGGCTTGCCACGACAGCTCGGCCCGGTACGTGCCGGCCTCCGCGGGCTGGGACTGCCAGTCGAGGTCGACGCTGTCGCCGAGGACGCCCGCGGCCGCCCACTCGACGTGCGGGCACAGCGCGGACGGCGCGGAGTGGACATACAGGACTCCACGGGTGGGGATGCTCATCGTGCCTCCTAGCTCGAGATCCGCCTTCCCCAGCGACCTCACGGAGCCACGCGTCATCAGTCCGCGTTGCGCCCATGGTAGCCACAGCAGCCTCCTCGGCACCACCCCCGCGTCGGCGCGACACTCCCGAGCGGTCGGTCGCGACCGTCGGCGGCGCATGTGACGATGAGGTCATGACCTCCGTCGTGCAGGACAACCCGAGCGCTTCCCGCTTCGAGATCACCGTCGACGACGAGCTCGCCGGCTGGGTCGACTACCGCGCCGACGGCGACGTGTACGCCCTGCCCCACACCCGCGTGCTCCCCGCGTTCGAGGGTCGCGGCATCGGCTCGGAGCTCATCGTCGGCACCCTGCGCGAGCTGGCCGAGCGCGACGCGCAGGTGCTGCCGTTCTGCCCGTTCGTGCCCAAGGTGATCCGCGACCACCCCGAGTTCCTCGACCTCGTGCCGGCCGACCAGCGGGGCATGTTCGGCCTCTGAGCGCGACGTCGCGGCCGGCTCAGCCGACCACGTGCACGTCGATGCCCCGTGAGCGCCACAGGTCGGCGATGTCCTCCGCGTCCTCCCACGCCTCGACCACGCGGTAGCCGTCCTTCTCGAGCTGGTCGAGCATCTCCGCCTTCACGACGTGGTCGGGGCGGTAGTCGCCCACGATGCGCATGACGAGCTGGTCGTAGGGCACGTCGTGCTGCTGCAGCCAGTCCAGCGTCAGGTCGCGCCACACGAACTCCCGCGACGTCACCACCAGCACCGCACGCCCCTGCTCGTGCGCCGCACGCACCGCCTCGACCACCTCCGGCCGCGGCGGGCAGTCGCGCGACGCCGAGTGGAAGGCCGCGAAGTCGCGCTCGTCCCCCGCCACGTGGTGCAGGATCGACGACACGTCGACCAACGTCCCGTCCAGGTCGGCGATCACGGCGTCGGTCATGGGCCCAGTCTGCCCGCTCGCTAGGCTGTGCACCCCTGGGGCGGTAGCTCAGCCGGTCAGAGCAGAGGACTCATAATCCTTGGGTCGTGGGTTCGAGCCCCACCCGCCCCACCACAGGTCACGACGCAGCACGTCCCTCGCGAGGCTTGTCATCCTTTGCTCGACACCTGAAACACTGCCCGCTTCCCCGGCCCGCGTGGGCAAGCCCACGAACCGCTAAGAGCGTCATCATCGGGATTTCGCCATCTTCCCGTACGCGGCGGACCAAGCCGACGATGCACCCAAGGGAAGATGGACCGGGGTGGCTTCGAGTGCGATGCGAGAGAACTTTGAGCTATCGAGACCTGTTCGTCGGCGTCGTGACGATCAGAACGTGGACATCAACATGCACTGCATCCCAACGAGGGAATCCACGTTTGTCTCCGACAACTGCACATCTCGAAGGATTCGACCGCACCGAAAGAAGGAAATGTCAGACGGCGCAGGCAGCCTTTCCCGTATGTCACCGAACAAGGTTGCGGCAGTGATGGCTCTTGCCGCGACCCTGGTCCAGATCTACTGGCGGGTGAGCATGTACTGGCACAACGACGCGAGGTTAGCGCGCCATTTCTCAACCGTTCGCGATCTCATGCAAGAAGTCCGCTGGCGTCAGCCGATCCGTCGCATCCGCCGACGCCGAGAGATCATGAGTCTTCTTGCAGATTATCCCGACGAGATCTTCAACTATCGTCGCGTGTACTGGGAAGTCGTGGCGTGGGCTCTGCTCCTTCTTGCATCGGCCTACGCGGCATTCGGAACGTTGTCGCAGCGATGAGCGGGTCGCTCCGCAAAGTGTTGCAGCGACGGCGACGGACTTTCGCAGGGCTTCAGTCGCAATCGAACCCGAACCGCACGCACCGCTGGGTGGTGGTCGACATAAATGCGCTGCCGCGAGAACAGGCCTATCGACCGGACACCGAAAAATGGGCCGCGCGTGTCAACTGGCGGCGAGTCAATCGAGTGGTCACCCAGTTGTTCGAGGCAGAACGATTGGATGACTACGAGGCAGTGGACCGCGCGAGTCGATGGATGCTCCGGCGCAATCGTCTGGCGGTCGACAGTCTCGTCTCGTGGCCCATCGACGCGGATAGCGTGCAGATCACGAACGGGATCCACCGGATCGCTGCGATGCGCATGCAGGGCGTTCAATTCACGATCGGCGCCGACTTCGCCCGCTAGCTGAACAGCGTCGTTGATCTCCGCGGGGTCGATCGCCGAAGTTCGACAACCCAGTCCGACCGTGGCCCGAGTTGCGTTCATTCAAGAGAGGGCCAGGTCACTGCAATCGGTCGTGGTTCGACGACCGCAGATCGTTGAGTGCCTTCAAGTTTCGCTCAGGTTGCAGATACTTCATGACCACGGACGTGCGGGAGGGGTCGACGCTCACTGCTGTACACGGGGGTCGCGATCCGATCGACACCTGGCACGGGCCCCGCGATACTCACCATCCTTCAGTTGAACTCGCTCCGCCCACCACGAACATGACACTGCACTGCACCCGACGAGCGGGCGCGCGGCGCGCCCTCACGACGCTCTCAGCCGGGCAGGGCATGCTCGGCTCGACAGGTCGGGGACGAGGCAGCGAGGTGGCGATGACCGTCGTCGAGGAGGGCGCCCCGTCGCGCCGACGTGTCGGACCCGTCGAGCGGCTGCGCCGGTTCGGCCGACCACCCCGCATCGTCGGCATCGACGTCGCCCGTGGGCTGGCCGTGCTCGGGATGGTCGGCGCCCACCTGGGCGACACCCACGACGACATCACCTGGTCCGACCCGTCCACCTGGGACGGCATCGTCAACGGACGCTCCTCGCTGCTGTTCGCGATGCTGGCCGGCGTCTCCATCAGCCTCATCTGCAAGGGTCGCGCACGACCCGGGGACACCGGCCTGCAGATGACGCTCGTGCGACGCGGTCTGCTGATCCTCGTCATCGGCCTCGCCATCGAGCTCCTGAACACCGGCGTCGGCGTCATCCTGCCGCTCTACGGGCTGCTGTTCGTGGCGTCGACCCTCGTCCTGCACTGGAGCACGCGACGGCTCTGGACGGTGGCCGTCCTGCTCGCGGTGGTCGCGCCGTTCGCGGTCGCGTTGGCGCACGCGCTCAGCCTCGCCGCGTCGGGCCCCGGGCTCCACCTCACGCTGTTCGGCCTCTACCCCGTCACCGCGTGGCTCGCCGTGCTCCTGGCCGGCATGGCCGTCGGCCGTCTGCACCTCACCCGCGCACGCGTGGCGGCGGGGCTCCTGCTCGGGGGCGTCCTGGTCGCCACGCTCGGGTACGGCGCGGGCCACGTCATCGGCTCGGACCGGGACGACCTCGTCGCCTACCTCGGCTGGGACGCACCGGACTACACCGACGACCTCGGCAACCCCACCAACGAGCCCGGCTACCTCACCCGGCTCGAGCAGTCCGACGAGATCCAGCACGTGTGGAGCACCGCGATGCAGTACAAGCCGCACACGGCCGGTGCCCCCGAGATCGTCGGGTCCGGCGGGCTCGCAGTCGCCGTCATCGGACTCTGCCTGCTCCTCGCCCGACGACTGCGTGCCGTGCTGCTCCCCCTCGCGGCCTTGGGCTCCATGCCGCTGACGGCCTACACCGGACACCTGCTCCTGCTCACCGCGCTGGCCGGCGGTCCCTTCGGCGGGTACGTCGGCGTCAGCAACACCGTCTGGGCAAGCACCAGCGTCGGCCTGCTCGTGCTGGCGACGCTCTGGGTCGCATTCGTCGGGCGGGGGCCGCTCGAACGCCTCGTGGCACGTGTCAGCCGCCCCCGTGCCGAGGGTTGAGCGACCTCAGCCCTCGGGGTGCTGCTTGAGCCAGGCCACGAGCGCGTTGGCGTGGCCGTGGCCGAGCCCGTGCTCGTTCTTCAGGTACGCCACCTTCTCCATGTGCGCGACGTCGCCGAGCCCGCGCAGGAGGTCGAGCCAGTGCTCGATGCTCTCGCCGTAGCGCTTCTCGATCGACGGGAAGTACGACGCGGGTCCCTGCGTCGGCCACTGCTGCTCAGCCATGGCCCGACCCTAGCCGCGCCCCGTAGCCTGACGCCATGACCGACGAGGCGCCCGTCCCGCTCACTCCGCTCGACGAGGACTGGGAGCGGGCGCTCGTCGTCGTCGCCCACCCCGACGACGTGGAGTTCGGCGCCGCTGCCGCCGTCGCCCGCTGGACCGAGCAGGGCAAGACCGTCGTCTACTGCATGGTCACGAGCGGGGAAGCCGGCATCGACGCCCTCGCGCCCCAGGAGTGCCGGACGCAGCGCGAGGCCGAGCAGGTCGAGTCCGCGCGCATCGTCGGCGTCGACGTCGTCGAGTTCCTCGGCTTCCCCGATGGCGTCGTCGAGCAGACCGTGGCCCTGCGGGCCGCGATCGCCCAGCAGGTCCGACAGCACCGGCCCGACGTCGTCGTCACCGTGAACCACCACGACACCTGGGGCGGAACCGCACCGAACCAGGCCGACCACGTGGCCGTCGGGCGCTCGACCATCCACGCCGTGCAGGACGCCGGCAACCGGTGGATCCACCGCGAGCAGCTGCTCGACGGGCTCGAGCCCTGGGGCGGCGTCCGGCAGGTGTGGGTGTCCGGCTCCCCCGCCGCGACGCACGGTGTCGACACCTCCGCCACCTTCGACCGCGGGGTCGCGTCACTGGAGGCCCACCGCGCCTACATCGACGGGCTCGGCTGGGAGCACTTCGACGCCGCCGCGTTCCTCGAGGGGATGTCGCGGCCTCTCGGCACCCGCATGGGCGTCACCCACGCGGCCGCGTTCGAGGTCGTGTCGATGACGTGGGGCGACTGACGTGCCCGACCAGTACGACACGACCCATGGCGTCCATCACGTGCCCGCCTTCCTCGTGCGGGGGCGTCCGGCCCTGCGCGCCGAGCGGCACGAGGTCCTCGACCCCACTGGTGCGACCCTGGCCTTCGCCGAACGTCGTCGTTCGTGGGGACCGGGGGCGACCACCGTGTTCCACACCGACGAGGCCCGCACGCGCGAGACGTTCCGCAGCGAGGTCCGTGGCCGCCCGAACCTCGGGGCACGTCACGTGGTCGTCGCCGCCGACGGTCGTCCGCTCGGGTCCTTCCGCAAGCAGGCGGCCCGCAGCCTCGTCCGCACGACCTTCGTGCTCGAGGCCGAGGGGCTGGCGGGCACGGCGCAGGAGCGCAGCGGCTTCCTCGCGCTGGAGCGGCGGCTCAGCAGCGACACGCCGACCCGCCGGATCGCGGTCGACGTCATCGACGACGTCACCGGACAGCCGCTGCTGTCGGTCGCCCGCGCACCCGGGGAGCGCTCGACGTACGCCGTGGACGTGCCCGACCCCCGCGTCGACGTGCGCCTGGCCGCAGCCTTCGTCGTGGGACTGCTCGGCATGATCGACCACTGAACGGCCTCTCGAGCCCCTAGGCTCTCGGCGTGACCACCGTGCAGCACGTCCCGTCGTTCACCGTCAACCAGAAGCTGGCGATGACCACCAACCGCTACGAGGTCGTCGGCCCCGACGGCGCCCTCCTCGCCGTCGCGCAGCAGAAGCGCCTCGCGCTCAAGGAGAAGGTGACGTTCTACACCGACGAGTCCCGGCGGCAGGAGGCGTTCACGTTCGGCGCCCGCAACGTGATGGAGCTGCGCGGCGCCTACGACGTCGTCGCGGCCGACGGCACGCCCCTCGGCACCTTCCGCAAGCAGTTCGGCGCCTCGCTGATGCGCACCACCTTCACGCTCGAGGGCGACAGCTTCGTCGGCACCGGCCAGGAGCGCAGTCAGCTCGTCGCGGTGCTGCGCCGCTTCACCGATCTGCCCTTCCTGAAGATGCACTTCGACGTCGTCGACGACGCGACCGGCCAGCCGCTGCTCTCGGTCGAGCGCGCGACGTCGGTGCGCGACCGCTACGAGGTCTCCGTGCCCGACCCCCGGGTGGACGTCCGCCTCGCCGCCGCGTTCGCGGTGGGCATGGACGCGCTCCTCGGCCGCTGAACGACAGCAGGGGGCCGCTGACGCGAGAAGGGGACCGACGCTGCTGCGTCGGTCCCCTTCTCGTCGCCCTGGCGGGCAGCGTGCTCCCCCGATTGGACTCGAACCAATAACCCTTCGATTAACAGTCGAATGCTCTGCCAATTGAGCTACGGGGGAATGTCTCCCACTCGGGGAGCACGGTCGGTAACTCTACCAACCCCCTCGCGCAGTCTCGACAGGGCCCGGTCACCAATCCGACGCACCGTCGAGACAGGGAGGTCGAGGCGGCTCGCGACGTCGACCCACGGGGTCGGGCAGGCGCCCTCCGGCGTCGTGCTGAACCGGGCCATGAGCACGGTTCGCTCACGAGGCGGGAGGCCGGCCAGGTGTCCGGCGACGACGCCCTCCACGCCGTCGACGTGAGGACCACGCGGCTCCGGGACGACGTCGTGGGGCACCTCTGGACGCGCTTCGCGATGGGCGTGCAGGGCCCGGGTGATCCACGGCCACGCGTACGTCGCGAGCCGGGCGCCACGGTCGGGATCGAAGCAGGCCACGGCCGACATCAGGGCCAGCACGGCCACCTGCAGCGCGTCGTCCACGTCGTCGCCCCGGAAGCCCAGCGCCCACACCCGCAGGGCCGCCAGGCGCAACGACCGGCGCAGCAGCACCGCCCGCGCGTCGTCGTCACCCCCACGCGCGAGGACGGCCAACCGATGCTCCTCCTCCGCGGTGAGCGACGGCTCGCCCAGCAGACGGCGCACCAGGTCCATGGCTCCACCCTCGGCGCCGGGCCGCACCGGCTCCAGCACGACCCCGCCGCCTGTGGACACCCGCCCGCCGGACCCGCCCGTGCGGGCGGGCCTGGGGACTACTCGCCGCCCAAGGTGCGGTTGCGCAGCTGACGGAACTCCGCCTCCCGCGCGAGCAGGTCGGTGAAGACCGCGCGGTACTCCTCCTGCTGCTCGGCAGGGTCGGTGCGCTGCAGCTTGGAGCGCAGGTCGTTGACCTGGCGTCCGACCGTGAGCAGCCGCAGCCGCGTCATGATCGCCGCGACGACGCGCGCCGTGGCCCCCTCTGTCGAGCTGAGCGGCTCCATCGCGGCGACGGAGAGCACGCGCCGCAGGTCGTCGGAGACGAGCGCGTCGGACACCCGTGGCACGAAGGTCGGGTCGGGCTGCGCCGGGAGGCCGACCGTCGTCATCGTGCGCCACAGCTCCAGCGCGACGGGGTGTGTGAAGTCGCCGTCGTCGAGCTCCTCCGCGTGCGGACGCGCCAGGTGCGGGTGCTGCGCCAGCGCCTTCAACGCCTCACGCTCGTCGGCGAACTGGGGCGCGCCGAAGCTGACGAACGGCTGCGGCGGTGGCGCGGGTGCCGGCTTGGCCGACTGCTGCGCCGGGGCCCGGCGTTCCGGCTTCGTCGGGGGCCGGTACCGACGGTGCTCGGCCCGCACCTGGTCGACGTCGACCCCCACGCGCGTGGAGATCTCGCGCAGGAACTCCTCGACCTTGCTCTTGTCGCGGATCGACGTCGCGAGACCGACCGCCTCACGCACCGCGTCGACCCGCTGGTCGGCACGGTCGAGGTCGTAGCGCAGCAGCACGTTCTCGAGCACGAAGCGGTACAGCGGGATCCGGGCGTCCACGAGCGCCCGGACGCCGGCGTCGCCGTCGGCGATCCGCAGGTCGCACGGGTCCATGCCGCGCGGCTCGACCGCGACGTACGTCTGCGCGGCGAACTGCTGGTCGCCCTCGAACGCCTTCATGGCCGCCCGCTGCCCCGCCTCGTCGCCGTCGAACGTGAACACCACCTCGCCGTGCATGGCACCGTCGTCGAGCAGGATCCGCCGCAGCACCTTCGCGTGGCCCTCGCCGAACGCCGTGCCGCACGTCGCGACCGCGGTGCGCACCCCGGCCTCGTGGCAGGCCATCACGTCGGTGTATCCCTCGACGACCACCGCCCGGCTCTCCGAGGAGATCTGGCGGCGTGCGAGGTCGATCCCGTAGAGCACCTGGCTCTTCTTGTAGATCGGGGTCTCGGCGGTGTTCACGTACTTGCCCTGCATGAAGTCGTCGTCGAACATGCGTCGGGCGCCGAAGCCGATGATCTCGCTGGTCATCTCGCGGATCGGCCAGAGCAGACGTCCTTGGAAGACGTCGAACAGGCCCCGCGTCGAGCGGCGCGCCAAGCCGCCGACGACGAGCTCGTCGTCGGTGAACCCCTTGCCCTTGAGGTGCCCGAGCAGCGCGGTGCCCGATCTGGGGGCCCAGCCCATGGCGAACGTCTCGGCAGCCCGCTGGTCGAAGCCCCGGTCGGTGACGAACTGGCGCCCGATCGACGCCTCGGGCGACGACGCCAGCGTCTGGGCGTAGAACTCACCGGCGAGACGGTGCGCCTCGAGCAGGCGCTGTCGCTGCTGCGGGTCGCGGCGAGGTCCGCGTGACTCGCCCTCCTCGTAGCGCAGCTGGATGCCGTACTTCGCCGCGAGCCGCTCCATGGCCTCCACGAAGCTGAGGCCCTCGATCTTCTGGATGAAGGCGATCGCGTCGCCGCCCTCGCCACAGCCGAAGCAGTGGAAGGTGCCGCGGGCCGGGTTGGCGTGGAACGACGGCGTCTTCTCGTCGTGGAACGGGCACAGGCCCTTCATGGTGCCGCCCGAGCGCCGCAGCGTGACGTACTGCTCGACCACCTCGTCGATGCGGGCGCGTTCGCGGACGAGCTGGATGTCCTCGTCGTTGATCAGGCCCGCCACGGGTCGATCCTAGGCGGTGGGCGTCAACCGAGGAGCCGGTCGGCCCACAGCCTCGCCGACCCGTCGGTCAGGCTCGCCACCTGGTCGATGACGACGCGTGTGCGGGCGGCGTCGTCGGTGGCACGACGCAGGTCGGCACGGAACTCCGGCTCGAGGTGCTCCTCCCCCGTCGCGAGGAGACGCGCCACGAGTGCGCCGAGCGCCTCGCGTTGCGTCGCGAGCTGACGTGCCCGGTCGTCGGCGAGCATCACGTAGTGCGCGGCCACGGCCTTGAGGACGGTGATCTCGTCGCGCGTGGCCTGCGGCACCTCCAGGTCGGCGGTGTAGCGGGTGAGCGGTCCAGGCCCCCACCGCTCGACGGTGGCACGCTGCGCGCTCACGGCGAACCGGCCGATGAGCGCGCTCGTCAGGCTCTTCAGCACGGCGAGGGCCTCGCGGCTGCCGTCGAACTCGGCGCGCGGCCACTCCGGCAACGCCCGCAGCCGCTCCAGCGCGCCCCCGAGCCGGTCGTCGTCGGCGCTCGCGTCGTACCAGTCGCGGGCGACGGCGTGCACCCCGTCGAGGTCGAGCCGTCCGGGCAGCAGGCTGAACCAGCCACCCACGACCGCGTCCTCCACGTCGTGCACGGAGTAGGCGATGTCGTCGGCGAGGTCCATCACCTGCGCCTCGATCGGGCGACGCCACGCCGGAGCGCCGGCCCGCAGCCAGTCGAAGACGGGTCGGTCGTCGGCGTAGACGCCGAACTTCGGGCCGCCCCCGGGCGCCTCGCCGCGTGCCCACGGGTACTTGACGCAGGCGGCCAACGTCGCGCGCGTGAGGTTCAGCCCGACGCTGCGGCCCGCGCCGTCGACCGTCTTCGCCTCGAGGCGGGTCAGGATCCGCAGCGTCTGCGCGTTGCCCTCGAAGCCGCCGACGTCCGCCGCCGCCTCGTCGAGCGCGGCCTCGCCGTTGTGGCCGAACGGCGGGTGCCCGACGTCGTGGGAGAGGGCGGCGCAGTCGACGACGTCGGGGTCGCAGCCGAGCGAGGCGCCCAGCTCGCGCGCCACCTGCGCCACCTCGAGAGTGTGGGTGAGCCGGTTGCGCACGAAGTCGTCGAACCCGGCCCCCATGACCTGCGTCTTCGCCGACAGCCGGCGCAGTGCGGCGGAGTGGACGACGCGGCCGCGGTCGCGCTCGAACGGCGTGCGCCCTGCCCGCTTCGTCGGCTCCGCCACGACCCGGGCGCGCGCCTCGATGCCGTAGGGACTCTCCACGGGACGCAGGCTACCGAAGCGCCCCGACCCTGCGGCGTGGGTCGCAGCACAGTGAGGTCATGACCCGTTCGGTCGCGGTGCTCTCCGACGTCCACGGCGTCCTGCCCGCTCTCGACGCGGTCCTGGCCGAGCCCGCGGTGAGGTCGACGGACATGGTGGTCGTCACCGGCGACCACACGTGAGGCCCACAGCCGGGCGAACGTTCGGTCCGCGCAAGGAACGCTGACTCACCCTGATTCCCTCACGGCATGGGAATCAGCGCCACCGGAACGGGCTCAGAAGCGGCCGTTGCGAGGCCGGGGCTGGCAGCGGGGACAGGTGAAGGAGCTGCGGTTCATGAAGGCGTCGCGGCGGATCGGCGTCCCGCACCGCGGGCACGGCTCGCCCTCCTGCCCGTACGCGGCGAGGGACCGGTCGAAGTAGCCGCTCTGGCCGTTCACGTTGACGTACAGCGCGTCGAAGGACGTGCCGCCCTGCTCGAGCGCCTCGCCCATGACGTCGACGACGTGGCCGAGCAGCGCGTCGACCTCCTTGGCGCGCAGGTTCTCCGTCGCGCGGGCATAGTGCAGCGGCACGCGCCACAGCGACTCGTCGGCATAGATGTTGCCGACGCCGGAGATCAGCGTCTGGTCGAGCAGGGCCCGCTTGACGCCCGTGCGCCGACGACGCAGCCGCGTGGCGAAGAGGTCGCGGTCGAACCGCGGGTCGAGCGGATCGCGCGCGATGTGCCCGATCGTGACAGGCACCTGCTCCTCGTCGACGTCGGCCAGCATCATGCCGCCGAAGATCCGCTGGTCGACGAACCGCAGCTGACGGCCGTCGTCGAGGTCGAGCACGATCCGCAGGTGTCGCGGCGGCGGCGCGTCGGCGTCGCTGATGAGCATCTGTCCGCTCATGCCGAGGTGGCAGAGCAGGGCCTCCTGGCCGTCGAGCACGAGCCAGAGGTACTTGCCGCGACGCCGTGCCGCGTCGAACCGTCGACCGACGAGACGCGGGACGAAGTCGGCGGCGCCGGGCAGGTGCCGCTTGAGGGACCGGACGTCGTGCACCGTGACGGCGACGATCGTGCGGCCGACGACGTGCGTGTCGAGGCCGCGGCGGACCACCTCGACCTCGGGGAGCTCAGGCACGGACCGGTCAGACCTCGACGGCGTCGGCCGGGGTCACCTCGGCGGTGATGGCACGCCACGCGATCTCGGCGACCTGCTGCTCGGCCTCCTTCTTCGAACGCCCGGTGCCGCCGTCGTAGCGCTGCTCGCCCACCACCACGGACGCCGTGAACGTCTTGTCGTGGTCGGGGCCCTCGCTCTCGAGGACGTAGCGGGGGACGCCGAGGTCGTGGTTGGCGGCGATCTCCTGCAGCGACGTCTTCCAGTCCAGCCCGGCGCCGAGGTCGGCCGCGCGGGCGATGAACGGGTCGAACACGGCGTGAACGACCTGCGACGCGCGCTCGATGCCGAACTGCACGTACACGGCACCGATCACCGCCTCGACGGTGTCGGACAAGATCGACGACTTGTTCCGACCGCCGGTGGCCTCCTCGCCCCGTCCGAGGCGCAGGTGCGAGCCCAGGTCGAGCGTGTGCGCTACCTCCGCGAGCGCCTTCGCGCTCACGACGGCAGCACGCAGCTTCGCGAGCCGGCCCTCGGCGAGGTCGGGGTGGTTGGTGAAGAGCGCGTCGGTGACGACGAGCCCCAGCACCGAGTCGCCCAGGAACTCCAGGCGCTCGTTGTTGGGCAGGCCCCCGTTCTCGTACGCGTACGAACGGTGCGTGAGGGCGTGCTCCAGCAGCTCGGCGTCCAGGTCGGGGACGCCGAGCACCTCCTTCAGGGCCTCGTGGCCCTGAGGATCAGAGGACCTGGCGACGCTCGCCACGCGCGCCGTACTGTCCGCACTCGCCGCACGCACGGTGCGGGACGACCTTGGAGTCGCAGGCGGGGTTGGCGCAGTCGACGAGGGTGGTCGCCGTGGTCTTCCACTGCGACCGGCGGTGGCGCGTGTTGCTGCGCGACATCTTCCGCTTCGGAACGGCCACGATCTACTCCTTGTTCGGCCCCGGGACGTCGCCCGGGAGGTTCTGGGTCAGCCGGCTCAACGACGCCCACCGGGGGTCGATCGGATCGCCGTGTGTGTGGTCTGGATCGTCCGCGAGTCGCGCCCCGCACTCGGGGCACAGTCCCGGACACTCCGGATCACACACGGGGTTGAGCGGCAGTGCGAGCACCACCGCGTCCCGCAGGACGGGTTCGAGGTCGAGCAAGTCGTCCTCGAGGGCCGGAAGCTCGTCTTCCTCCCCGTCCTCCTCGGCACCGTCACCGGCGCCGATCGGGTCATACACGTACAGCTCCTGCAGGTCCACCACGACGGTGTCGTCGAGGACGTCCAGGCAGCGGACGCACTCGCCCACCACGCGCGCCGAGGCGGTGCCGGTGGCCAGCACCCCGTCCATGACGGCCTCGAGCCGGAGCTCGAGATCGATGGGCGAGTCCTCGGGCACGCCGTAGACGTCGTGGCCCAGATCCGCCGGCGCCGCCACGGTGCGGGTGAAGGTACGTTCGGTCCCAGGTCGACGACCCAGAACCTGGGTGTCGAAGACCAAGGGGCCCGGTTGCACGGTCACGTCCGTCCGTCGAGGTGCACAACAGATCACGGCCTGTTTCCAGGCCGCCGTCCATCATAACCGGTGCAGGTCACGCGACACCAATCGCTCCCCCACCCGTCGAGCCGTGGGGGCCGGACGGGCGCTGCGCGGACGAGGCACGGGAATCTCAGCGAGGCACGGAGAGCTTTCCGTGCGCGGCTGAGGAAGCCGTGCCTGGTGGGAGATTCCCAGGTCGACCTGGGAATCTCCGCGCACGGACCGTCAAGCACGGGAATCTCAGCCGCGCATGGAGAGCATTCCGTGCGCGGCTGAGGAAACCATGCCTGGACGGGAGGTTCCCAGGTCGACCTGGGAATCTCCGACCGGCGGACTGTCGGTGGGGGCTGGGAGGATGCGCAGGTGCAGACGTCGGCGGAGCGGGAGGGGACGGTGCTGCACGCCGACCTCGACAGCTTCTTCGCCTCCGTCGAGATCCGCGACGACCCGAGCCTGCGGGGGCGGCCGGTGGCCGTGGGCGGCGGGGTGGTGATGGCCGCCAGCTACGAGGCGCGGGCGCACGGCGTCAAGGGCGCGATGGGGCTGCGGCAGGCGCTGCGGCTCTGCCCCGACCTGCTGGTCGTGCCGCCCAGGCCGCACGCGTACAGCGAGGCGAGTCGCGCGGTGTTCGCGGTCTTCGCCGACACCACGCCCTTGGTGGAGGGGGTCTCGATCGACGAGGCGTTCCTGGAGGTCGGCGGGCTGCGACGTATCCGCGGCGCGCCGTCGCAGATCGCCACCACACTGCGCGAGCAGGTGCGCGAACGCGTGGGGCTGCCGATCTCGGTGGGCGTCGCGCGCACCAAGTACCTCGCCAAGGTGGCCAGCGCGATGGCCAAGCCGGACGGCCTCCTGGTCGTCCCGCTCGACGACGAACGCCGCTTCCTGCTCTCCCTGCCCGTCCAGGCGCTCTGGGGCGTCGGGCCCCGCACCACGGAGAAGCTGCACGCCGCCCGCGTGCGCACCATCGCCGACGTCGCCCGCATGCAGCCCGGCGAGCTCGCCACCCTCGTCGGCAGCGGTGCGGCCGGTCACCTGCACGCCCTCGCCTCCGGCCACGACCCCCGACCGGTACGGGCGCGACCGTCGCGTCGCTCGATGGGCGCGCAGCACGCCCTCGGCCGCGACGAGCGCACCCCCGAGGGCGTCGAGATCGTGCTCCTGGGCCTGGTCGACCGCGTCGCGCGGCGCCTGCGCGCGGCCGGGCGCACCGCCGCGACCGTCACCCTCCGCGTCCGCTTCGGCGACTTCACCAGCTCCACCGCCTCGCACACGCTCCCGCGCCCGACCGCCCACACGCAGGTCCTCCTCGACGCCACGCTGCAGCTGCTGCGCGGACGTCACGGTGAGATCGCCCGACGCGGGCTCACGCTCGTCGGCTTCCAGGCGTCCGGGCTCGACGACCAGGGCGAGCAGCTGCTGCTGCCCCTCACGTCGGCCACCGACCCCGGCCTCGACACCGCGCTCGACGCCGTCCGCGACCGGTTCGGCGCGCGGGCCGTGCGCCGGGGCGTGCAGCTCGGGCGAGGCGAGCGCGCGCCCATGCCGATCCTGCCCGACCAGGAGGACGACGCGTAGGCGCCGGCTCAGGCTCGGCCGAACTCCCGGTCGAGCCGCTGGAGCACGAAGTCGGGCACGAGACCGCTCACGTCACCGCCGCCGCGTGCGACCTCCTTGACCAGGCTGGAGGCCAGGAAGGAGTACTCGGGGCTGGTCGGGACGAAGACGGTGTCGACGTCGGTGAGGCTGCCGTTCATCTGCGCCATCTGCAGCTCGTAGTCGAAGTCGGAGACCGCTCGCAGACCCTTCACGATCGCGCTGATCCCGTGCTCGGTGCAGAAGTTCACGAGCAGACCGCGGAACGACGCCACCGACACGTTCGGCAGGTCCTCGGTGGCCTGGGCGAGCAGGTCCATCCGCTCCTCCAGCGAGAAGAGGCTCTTCTTGCTCTCGTTCACGAGGACCGCCACGACCACCTCGTCGAAGAGCCGGGAGGCCCGGCGCACGATGTCGAGGTGACCGTTGGTCACCGGGTCGAAGGAGCCGGGGCACACGACGCGCGTCACGGCGGCGACGCTATCAGGACTCCTCGGAGCGGGCACCGAACCACACGGTGGTCTCGCCGTGGGCGCGGTCGCGGAACCCCTCGAACCCCGCGGGCCACGTGAACGGCGTGCGCGTGGACCGCTCGACGACGACCACGGCGTCGTCGGAGAGCGACGGGGCGAGGGCCGCGACCACGGCGGCGACGTCGTCGGTGGCCACCGCGTAGGGCGGGTCGAGCATCACCAGGTCGTAGGGGCCGGCGGCGGAGGCGGCGAAGGACGCGGCGCTCGTGCGGTGCACGGTGGCCTCGGCCCCCAGCTCGCGCGCGTTCTGCTGCGCCACCTGGGCGGCGCGCCGGTCGGACTCGACGAGGTCGGCCGACGCCGCCCCTCGCGAGAGCGCCTCCAGCGCCAGGGCCCCGGACCCGGCGTATACGTCGAGCACGCGGACCCCGTCGAGGCCACCGAACAGCGACTGCAGCGAGGAGAAGAGCGACTCCCTGACGCGGTCCGACGTCGGGCGGGTGCCGTCGCCCGGTGGCGTGCGCAGACGTCGACCGCCCCAGCGCCCGGCGATCACCCGGGTCACGTGCGCTCCAGGTAGTCGGCCTGCTGCGACTGCTCGAGGCGCTCGACCGCGGCCCGCAGGTCGGGCGCGGTCGTCAGCTCCGGGTCGGCCTCGACGAACGCGGTAGCCGCCTCGCGGGCGTCGGCGATGACCTGTTCGTCCTTGACGACCGAGAGCAGCCGCAGGCTGCTGCGCACCCCCGACTGCGCCGCGCCCAGCACGTCGCCCTCGCGGCGCTGCTCGGCGTCGAGTCGCGACAGGGCGAACCCGTCGGACGTGGAGGCGACGGCGTCGAGACGCTCCCGCGACGGCGAGCCGTCCTCCGCGGAGGTGACCAGCAGGCAGAGCCCCGCGTGCCCGCCTCGGCCGACGCGACCGCGCAGCTGGTGCAGCTGGGACACGCCGAACCGCTCGGCGTCGACGACGACCATGACGGTGGCGTTGGGGACGTCGACGCCGACCTCGACGACGGTCGTCGCGACGAGCACGTCGATCTCGCCCCGCGCGAAGGCCGTCATCGTGGCGTCCTTCTCGTCCGGGTGCTGGCGTCCGTGCAACATCCCGAGGCGCAGCCCCGCGAGCGGCCCGGCCGCGAGCTCCTCGTGCAGGTCGACCAGCGACCGTGTGGGCGGGCCCTCGGGATCCGCCCTCTCCCCCGCCTCCTTGTCGCCATCGCCGATGCGCGAGACCACGACGTACGCCTGACGACCGTCGGCGACCTCCTCGCGCACCCGGTCCCACGCCCGCGCGAGCCAGTCGGGGCGTTCGGCGGCCGGGACGACGGTGGTCTGGATGGGCTGACGTCCGCCCGGCAGCTCGCTGAGCGTGGACGTCTCGAGGTCGCCGAACACGGTCATGGCGATCGTGCGCGGGATCGGCGTCGCGGTCATGACCAGCACGTGCGGCTTGGTGTCGTAGCGGTCGACGAGCACGGCACGCTGCTCGACGCCGAAGCGGTGCTGCTCGTCGACGACGAGCAGGCCGAGCTCGGCGAGCTGGACGGTCTCCTGCAGCACCGCGTGGGTGCCGACGACGATGCCCGCCGCACCCGACGCGGCGTCGAGCAGCGCCTCCTTGCGGGCCTTGGCGCCCATCGAGCCCGTCAGGAGCCGGACGCGGGTGCCCTCCGCGGCTCCCCCGAGCATGCCGCCCTCGGCGAGCGCCCCCAGCATGGCCGTGATGCCGCGGTGGTGCTGGGCGGCCAGCACCTCGGTGGGCGCCAGCAGCACGGCCTGCGCGCCGTCGTCGACGACCTGGAGCATCGCCAGCAGCGCGACGACGGTCTTGCCCGAGCCGACCTCGCCCTGCAGCAGCCGGTGCATGGGGTGCTCGCGCGCGAGGTCGGCCTCGATCTCCGCGACCACCGCACGCTGCCCGTCGGTGAGCGTGAACGGCAGCTGCTGCTCGAAGGCGTCGCGCAGACCGCCCGAGCGCCGACGACGCGGCACCGCGGTCTGCCCGAGCGCCGCGTGACGGCGCTGCGCGAACACCGTCTGCAGGACGAACGCCTCCTCGAAGCGGAAGCTGTCGCGGGCGGTGCGCCACTGCTGGTCCGAGCGGGGACGGTGGATCATCTCGAACGCGACGTCGGCGGACGGGAGCCCCCGGTCGGCGCGGACGTCCTGCGGAAGCGGGTCCTCGACGTCGGCGACGGGCAGCACCGTCTCGACGGAGCGCTCGATGGCGAGCGACGGGATCTTCGCGCTCGCCCGGTAGATCGGGATGATGCCGCGCGCGATCCGGCCCTCCAGCGCGTCGGGGCCCTCGAGCGGCTCGTAGAGGGGGTGCGTCAGCTGGAGCCGGCCGTTGAACTGACCCACCTCGCCCGCGAACAGGCCGACCGTGCCGGGGGTCAGCTGGGCCTGGCGCCACGGCTGGGAGAAGAAGGTGAGCGTCAGCCGGGCGTTGCCGTCGGTGAGCGTCACCTCGGTGCGCGTCTTGCGACCGCCGGGGCCGAACCGCTTGTTGACCGCCTCGACGACGCGCGCCATGACGGTGGCGTACTGCCCGACCTGCAACGACGCGAGGTCGGTCATCTCCCCCAGCGACACGTAGCGCCGTGGGTAGTGCCGCAGGAGGTCGTCGATGGTCTCCAGGCCGAGGGTCGCGAGCTTCTTGGCCGTCGCGTCGCCCACGACGGAGCGCAGCCGACGCTCCGGCGGGTTCGTGGGACCCGGCGTCGCCGCGGGACTGGTGGTCACGACCGCACCCCTTACTCGACCGCCACGAACAGCGGGTAGTTCTCCTGGCCGCCCTCGTACACGACGACGTCGACGTCGACCCGCTCCTCGCGCAGCCGGCGCGACAGCGTCTGCGCGACCGTGTGGTCGGCGCCGTCGCCGACGACGAGGGTGACGAGCTCCGCGGTGGGCGAGAGCAGCCGGTCGAGCACCGCGTCGGCCACCTCGGCGACGTCGGAGCCGACGACCGCGAAGTCTCCCGACACGACGCCGAGCACGTCGCCGGCCTCGCAGGGTCCGGCCATGGTGATGCCCGGCTCGACCGCGACGGTGACGGCGCCGTGCTGGGTGTGCGCCGCCGCGCTCGACATGGCGACGACGTCCTCGTCGAAGTCGCGGCCGGGGTCGTGGACGGCCAGGGCCGCGAGCCCCTGCACCTGCGCGTGGGTGGGGATGACCGCGACGCGGACGCCGTCGGCCCTGACCTGCTTGGCGGCGGCGTCGAACAGGCCGACGTAGCGCTGGTTGTTCGGCAGCACCACGACCTCCTCGGCGTCGAGGCCGCGCAGGGTCTCGAGCATCGT
This sequence comes from Aeromicrobium sp. REDSEA-S38_B2, assembly GCF_001628525.1. Taxonomy (NCBI): domain Bacteria; kingdom Bacillati; phylum Actinomycetota; class Actinomycetes; order Propionibacteriales; family Nocardioidaceae; genus Aeromicrobium; species Aeromicrobium sp. REDSEA-S38_B2. The sequence continues at coordinate 91,102 of NZ_LUNH01000013.1, forward strand.
GGCGACGTCGACCGGGCGATCGCGCGTGAACTCGAGCACGTGGGCGCCGGCCTCGCGGCAGAGGTCGGCCAGCCCCGCACCCGTGGCGGCGACGACCACGGCCCGGCCCGACCGTTGCCGACCCTGCTGCCGCGCGACCTGGTCGGCGAAGTGCGTGACGGCGATGCGGTAGGGCCGACCGGCCTGCAGACCCGCCTCGATGGCGGCACCGACGTCGTCGACGTGGACGTGGACGTTCCAGAGCCGGTCGCCGCCGACGACCACCAGCGAGTCGCCCAGCGCGTCGAGCGTGTGCCGCAGCGCCGGGATCTCGCTCTCCTCGGCGTCGAGGAGGTACATGACCTCGTACGCCGGACCGCCCTCGACGAAGTCGTCGCCCGACGCGGCCAGCGGTGTGGGGACGTGCTGCGCGGCAGGGGTGGGCGCCCGGCCCGTGAGCGCGCGCTCGGTGGCGTCGAGCACGACCACGAGGGCGCGTCCCCCGGCGTCGACGACGCCGGCCTCTGCGAGCCGCGCGAGCTGCTCGGGGGTGCGCTCCAGGGCCACGCGCGCCGACGCGGCCGCCAGGGCGAAGACGTCGCGCGCCTCGGCACCGGACTCGACGGCGTCCTGCGCTCCGTCGGCGGCGGCCCGCGCGACGGACAGGATCGTGCCCTCCACGGGTCGGCCCACGGCGGCATGCGCGGCGTCGGAGGCGGCGCGGAACGCGTGCGCGACGTCGTCGGCGCGGACCTCGGCGCCGAGGTCGAGGTCGCCGAAGACCGCCCGGACGAGCTGGGACAGGATCACGCCGCTGTTGCCCTTGGCGCCCATGAGCAGGCCGTCGGTGTGCGCCTTCACCAGGTCGGGCAGCACGACGTCGTCGGGCAGCGCCGCGACGGCGTCGGCACCCGCGACGAAGGTCAGGTAGGCGTTCGTGCCGGTGTCGCCGTCGGGCACGGGGAACACGTTGAGGGCGTCGATCTCAGCCCGTGCCGTGGACAGCGCCTGCACGCAGAGCTGCGTCCACGCGCGGAAGGCGTCGGCTCGCAGGCGCAGGACCATGGGGGCAGGTTAGCGTGGGCCACCGACGTGGCGCCGGGCACCGCGAGGGCGATTGGCCCCGCCGCCGGGGCATCGGCTATCCTTACGTGGTTGCCCGTTCCCCGGGCACACCTTTCGTACGTTCGTCGTCCGACGAACCCCGTTCTCGAGCTTGCAGGAGTGGTCGCTGTGGCAGCGGTCTGTGACGTGTGCACCAAGGGACCCGGCTTCGGCCACAACGTGTCCCACTCGCACCGACGCACGAAGCGTCGTTTCGACCCCAACATCCAGCGCGTGCGCGCCGTCGTCGACGGCACGCCCAAGCGCCTCAACGTCTGCACGTCGTGCCTCAAGGCCGGCAAGGTCAGCCGCTGAGGCAGGTCCACGCCTTCGGCGACGACGCGCTAGGTGAGCTCGACGCCGTCGCCCTGGCAGCCGCGATCCGTCGCGGCGACATCAGCGCGGTCGACGCTGCTCAGGCAGCCGTCGACCGCGCTGCGTGCGTGGAGCCGCACCTCGACGCGATCGTCGTCGACGACGTCGAGCGTGCGCTGAGGCTGGCCGCAGGTCCGCTCACCGGCCGCCTCGCCGGGGTTCCCACGTACGTCAAGGACAACACCGACGTCGCGGGCCTGGCGACCCGTCAGGGGTCGCGGGCCATGCCCGACGTCCCCGCCGCGGCCGACGCGCCGTTCACGACCCAGCTGCGCGCGGCCGGGCTCGTGCCGCTGGGCAAGTCGTCGTTGCCGGAGTTCGGCTGGAGCGCCAGCACCGAGTTCGACGAGTGGGACCCCACGCGGAACCCCTGGGACACCGCGTTCTCCAGCGGTGCGTCGTCGGGCGGTGCCGCCGCGCTCGTGGCGTCGGGCGTCGTGCCGATCGCGCACGCCAACGACGGCGGCGGGTCGATCCGCATCCCCGCCGCGGCCTGCGGGCTCGTCGGACTGAAGCCCACGCGAGGTCGGCTCGCGCCCGACGTGCACGCGGCGCAGCTGCCGGTCGACGTCGTCTGCAACGGCGTCCTCACCCGGACCGTCCGCGACACCGCCCACTTCCTGGCCGCGGCCGAGGCGCACCGCACGGCCCCCGGTCTGCCGCCGGTGGGTCTCGTGGAGGGGCCGTCGGCGCGGCGGCTGCGCGTCGGGCTCGTCCTCGACTCGCTCACCGACACCCCCACCGACGCCGACACGCGCGCCGCCGTGCTCGCCACCGCCGAGCTGCTGACGTCGCTCGGGCACGACGTCGTCGAGGTGCCACTGCCCGCCGACGACACGTTCGTCGACGCGTTCACGCACTACTGGGCCATGCTCGCGTTCTCGACCCAGCACTTCGGTCGGCGCGTGATGCACCCGCAGTTCGACAAGACCGCGACCGACCCGCTCACCCGGTTCCTCGCCGCGCGGTTCGCGCGGTCGTTCTGGCGGCTGCCCCGCACCATCCGTGCGCTCAGGCGCTCCGAGCACGTGGTGCGCGCGCACTTCGCTGAGCACCGGCTCGACGCTGCCCTCTCCCCCACGGTCGCGCACACGACGCCGCGCCTCGGTCACCTGTCGCCGAACCAGCCGTTCCCGGAGATGTTCGACCGACTCGTCCGCTACGCCGCGTTCACGCCGTTGAACAACGCCACCGGGACGCCCGCCGTGTCGCTGCCGCTCGGCCGCACCGGCGACGGACTGCCGATCGGCGTGCAGCTGCAGGCCCTGCACGGCCAGGAGCGTCTGCTGCTGGAGCTGTCGTACGAGCTGGAGGCCGCGCGGCCGTTCCCGCGCATCCAGGACGGCGTCGCACCGCTTTCGTAGCCGAGCGGTGAGGCGGCACGGCGCGCCGGGGCGCGGGTCAGCGCCAGTGACGCCAGCCCGGCTCGCCCTCCCACGTCGCGCCGTCGACCAGCACTGTCGGCCTGGCGCCCTCGGGCACGTCGCGCACCTCGCCGACGACCGTCCAGCCGTCGGGCAGCACCGTGGGCGCGCTGAACGTCGCGGCAAGCGCGTAGTCCTCGCCACCGGTCAGGACGAGCGAGAGCGGGTCGAGGCCGAGCGCCTCACCGACGGTCAGGAGCGGGGCGTCGATCGTCAGCGCCGACGTGCGGAGGTCGACGACGACGCCGCTGGCGCGTGCCACGTGGCCGAGGTCGGCCAGCAGGCCGTCGCTCACGTCGATCATGGCCGTCGCGCCCGCGTCGGCCGCTGCTCGGCCGGCCCAGTACGGGGGCGTCGGCACGCGGTGCGCGTCGACCACCGCCTTCGGGGAGCGGAAGCCGCGGCCCAAGGTCGCGAGACCGGCCGCGGACCAGCCGAGGCGTCCGGCCACCGCCACCACGTCGCCGGGCAGCGCGCCGGAGCGTCGGACCGGACGCGGCGCGTCGCCCATGACCGTCACGGCCACGACGACCACGTCGCTGGCCGTCATGTCGCCGCCGACGACGTGCGCGCCGACCACGGCCGCCTCCTGCTCGAAGCCCTTCGCGAGCTCCACGACCCATGCCGACGGCGTGTCGGCGGGGACGCCGAGCCCCACGGTGAGCGCGGTGGCCACGCCGCCCATCGCGTTCACGTCGGACAGGTTCGCCGCGGCGGCCTTCCGCCCGATCTCCAGGGCCGTCGACCAGTCGCGTCGGAAGTGCCGACCCTCCACGAGCAGGTCGGTGGAGACGACGAACGTGCCGTCGGCGGTGCGGACGTGGGCGGCGTCGTCGCCGGGCCCGATGAGCACCCGGTCGGACGTGCCACCGGCCTCCGTGACCCGGTCGATCAGGCCGAACTCGCCGACGTCGGACACCGTCCCGGGCCCCGGGCCCTGCTGCTGCGCTGGCACCCGTCCATTGTGGACCAGCCGGACGCCGGGACACCGGCGTGGTCGGCTATGGTGTCGAGGTTCCCGAGCAGGAGGTCCTCATGACGGTCCACGCCTACATCCTCGTCCAGACCGAGGTCGGCAAGGCCGCCCAGGTCGCGCAGGAGATCGCCGCGATCCCCGGCGTCACCGTGTCCGAGGACGTCACCGGCCCGTACGACGTGATCGTCCGTGCGGAAGGTCCGTCGATGGACCAGCTCGGCACGCTCGTCGTCCAGAGCGTGCAGAAGGTCGCCGGCATCACCCGCACGCTGACGTGCCCCGTCGTCAAGATCTGACCCGTCGCGCCGGCCTGCTGGCCGCCGCCCTCGTCGTGGTCCCGCTGAGCGCCTGCGGGAGCGGTGTGCTCGTCGACGCCTACCCGACCGAGCCAGGCACCGACGTCGACTGCCAGGCACTCCTCGCCGACCTCCCCACGTCGGTCGGCGGCCTCGACAGGCGTGGCCTGGACCAGGACGTGCCCGCCGCCGCCTGGGGCGACCCGCCCGTCGTCCTGCGCTGCGGCGTCGCCACGCCCGACGCCTTCGAGCCGACGTCGCAGTGCGCCACCTTCGACGACGTCGACTGGTTCGGCGAGCAGACCGCCGACGGCTTCCGCTTCACGACCGTCTACCGTCGCGTCAACGTCGAGGTCGACGTCCCCGCCGTGCACGACCCCGCCTCCGACGTCCTCATCGACCTCGCCGCCAGCATCGAGAAGCACGTCCCCGCCGAGCGGCGCTGCCAGGGCTGACGTCGCGGCGGCTCGGCTTCCGCTCGAGGTGGGGCTGCGTCGGTGCGGCTTCGACTCGACCTGCGTACCGAAAGGGCCTCGACCGGGTGGCTGGGTGGCGCGGCGGCTCTGTTCTCGGGCTGTGGCTCGCAATGGGCGCAAGATTCTCGTTTGCGCGGGCCATCGGTGGATCTGCCACCTTCTCAGCGCTCTACAGGTGGCAGATCCACCGCCCACGGGGTCAGAGGTGGCAGTGCTTCTCCCTTCCCGTGGACCGTGCCACGAGAAGGGAGAAGCGCTGCCCACCCCACCCCCAAGGGCAACCAAGATTCTCCCTTCGTGCGCTCGGGCCCAACGTTTCTGCGTTGGTGACGGGATCCCGTAGGGAACGCAGAAGGCTCGGCACTCCAACGCACGAACGCAGAATCTTGCGTCCAACGAAGGCCACGGCCCGAGAACCCGAGCCGCCGCGCCACCCAGCCGCCCGGTCGAAGCCCTTTCGGAGACCACACCCAGCACCAGCCGAAGCAGCGCACCCGCAGGCCGACGACCATCGCAGCCCACGCAGCCGCAGGGCGACGACGAGGACGACAACGAACCCCGTCAGCGCAGCCCGGGCGAACGTCGGAGGGCGAGCTGGAGCAGGCGGTCGACGAGCTCGGCGTAGCTGATGCCGGTGGCCTCCCAGAGGACGGGGAACATCGACGTCGACGTGAAGCCGGGCATCGTGTTGATCTCGTTGATGACGAGGCCGTCGGGGGCGGAGTCGGTGGCGAAGAAGTCGACGCGGGCCAGGCCCTCGCCACCGATGGCGGTGAAGGCCTTCACGGCGTAGTCGCGGATGCGGGCGGCGAAGACGTCGGAGATGTCGGCGGGCACCAGGTTGACGCTCGTGCCGTCGAGGTACTTCGCCTCGAAGTCGTAGAAGTCGTGCGTGGTGTCGTCGTTGCGGACCTCGCCGACGACGCTCGCGAGGGGCGTGCCGTCGGGCTGCTGGATGACGCCGACCTCGAGCTCGCGCTTGTTGACCGCGGCGGCCTCGACGATCACCTTGGGGTCGTGCTTGCGGGCGGCCTCGACCGCCTCGACGAGGAACCCGGCGTCGTCGACCTTGGTGACGCCCGAGCTCGACCCGGCCCGGGCCGGCTTGACGAACACGGGCAGTCCGAGTGCGCCGACCCGCGCGAGCACCTTGTCGCGCTCGGTGTCCCACTGGGCGGGCAGGATCGTCACGTACGGGATCTGCGGCAGGCCGGCGGCCGCGAACACCGTCTTGGTGAACGGCTTGTCCATGCCGACCGCGCTGGCCAGCACCCCAGCCCCCACGTAGCGGACGCCCGCGACCTCGAGCAGACCCTGCACCGTGCCGTCCTCGCCCCACGGCCCGTGCAGCAGCGGCAGCACGACGTCGACGTCGCGCAGCTCCTCCCACGCGAACGGCTCGCCGTCGACGGCCACCTCGGGCAGTCCGCTCGCCGGCACCGGGGCGGAGAGGTCGTCGCGCACCCAGCGACCGTCGGGCGTGATGCCCACGGTGAGGACGTCGTAGCGCTCGCGGTCCACGACCGCGACGACGTTGCGTGCGGTGAGGCAGGAGACCCCGTGCTCACTGGAACGCCCGCCGAACAGGACGACGACCCGGGGACGGGCGGGCACGGTGCTGGAGGTCTCGTTCATCGCCCGTCAGCCTAGCCCGCGTCGGCGACGTGCCGCGGGAGCCTATGGAACATGTCACGGCGGAAGAGGCCCTCGGCCCCTGGGCTGTGTCGGCGGCGGCCTGCACAATGGAGGTCATGCACGGACCCGAGCTCTCGTCGTCGACCATCGCCGTCGGAGCCGGGCGTCCTGCTCGCACCCCGGGGGCCCCGCTGAACGCGCCGATCACGCTGGCCAGCGCCCTCGTCCCCGGCGGCGAGTCCGAGTACGGACGTCACGGCAACCCGGCGTGGACCGCGTTCGAGGAGGTGCTGGGAGCCCTGGAGGGCGGTCGCGCCCTCGCGTTCGCGTCGGGTCAGGCGGCCTGCGCGGCCGTGTTCGACCTCGTGCCCGCCCGCGCGGCCGTGGTCGCCCCCGCCGGCGCCTACTCCGGCACGCTGGTGCAGCTGCGCGAGCGCGCCCGACGCGGACTCATCGACCTGCGGCTCGTCGACGTCACCGACACCCAGGCCGTGGTCGACGCCGCCGACGACGCCGCACTCGTCTGGCTGGAGTCGCCCACCAACCCGCTGCTGGAGGTCGCCGACGTCGAGCACATCGCCGCCGAGGCGGCGCGCGCCGGCACGGCGGTCGCCGTCGACAACACGTTCGCGACGCCGCTGCGCCAGAAGCCGCTCGAGCTGGGCGCCGACTTCGTCGTGCACTCGGCCTCCAAGCTCATCTCCGGGCACAGCGACGTGATCCTCGGCGCCGTCGTCACGGGCAACCCCCGGGCGCACCGCGCCATCGAGGCCCGCCGCGCGAACCTCGGCGCCATCCCCGGCGCGATGGAGTGCTGGCTCGCCACCCGCGGCATCCGCACGCTGCACGTGCGCCTCGACCGCGCGGAGGCGAACGCGCGCGAGATCGCCCGACGTCTGCAGTCGTCGTCGGTGGTCTCCGGCATCCGCTACCCCGGCTGGGGCACCATCCTGTCCTTCGAGGTGCAGGGCGGACCGGACATGGCGCAGAAGGTCACCGAGCAGTCCGACGTCATCACCCACGCCACGAGCCTCGGCGGCGTGGAGTCCACCTGGGAGCGACGTCGCCGTCACGCGGCGGAGCCCGCCGTGGTGCCCGAGGCGCTCGTGCGTCTCTCGGTGGGCATCGAGGACGTCGAGGACATCTGGTACGACGTCGAGCGGTCCCTCGCGGCGATCTGACGCCCGCACAGGGCGACGCGAGGGTCAGCGGACCTCGGGCTTGGCCTCGCGCGAGATGAGCGCCTTCACGAGCGCCTCGGGGTCCATCTCGCCCGCGATGAGCGCCGCGACGTGGGCGACGATCGGCATGTCCACGTCGTGGGCGGCGGCGAGCTCCGCGACGGAGCGGCACGACTTGACGCCCTCGGCGACCTGACGGGTCTGCGCCGTCACCTCCTCGACGCTCAGGCCCTGGCCGAGCTTCTCGCCGAAGGTGCGGTTACGCGACAACGGCGACGAGCAGGTGGCCACCAGGTCGCCCATGCCGGCGAGCCCCGAGAAGGTCAGCGGGTCGGCCCCGATCGCGACGCCGAGCCGTGCGGTCTCGGCGAGACCGCGCGTGATCACCGACGCCTTCGTGTTGTCGCCGAAGCCGAGACCGATGCACACGCCGACGGCCAGGCCGATCACGTTCTTCGTGGTGCCGCCGAGCTCGCAGCCGATGACGTCGGTGTTCGTGTAGGGGCGGAACGCCGCCGTGTGGCACAGCTTCTGCAGCCGCTCGGCGACGGCCTGGTCGGCGCACGCCACCACGCTGGCCGCCGGCTCCCGCCGGGCGATCTCCTTCGCGAGGTTCGGGCCGGTGACCACGGCGATGCGCTCGGGACCGGCACCGGTCAGCTCGGCCACCACCTCGCTCATCCGCAGGTGCGTGCCGAGCTCGACGCCCTTCATCAGGCTGACCATCACCGCGGCGTCGTCGATCGCGTCGCCCCAGTCGCCGAGGTTGGCGCGCAGCTGCTGCGACGGCACGGCGAGCACCACCACCTCCGCGTCGGCGAGCGCCTCGCGCGGGTCGTGGGTGGCGCGGATGGTCTCCGGGAGCGCGATGCCGGGCAGGTAGTCGGCGTTCTCGTGCGTCGCGTTGATCGCGTCGCACAGCTCGGCGCGGCGGCCCCAGAGACGCACGTCGTTGCCCGCGTCGGCCAGCACCAGCGCGAACGCGGTGCCCCACGATCCTGCTCCCATCACGGCGGTCCTGGCCATCACGGCTCCTTCGGGGTGTCGTCCGCGCCGGACGGGGCGGGGTCGGCTGGAGAGGCGACGTCGTCGGTCGCGTCGGTCGGTGCACGGTACGCGGTCCGGGGGGCGGCGAGCGTGTGCACGTCGATCCGAGGGCCGCTCGGAAGCTCGCCGCGGATCTCGCCGACCATGGCGGTCAGCGTGTCCATCAGCCGGTCGGTGGCCGTGCGCAGGACGTCCTCGGTGATCGGCAGGCCGACGAGGTCGGACAGGTCGACCGGATCGCCCACCACGACGTGGATCGTCTTGCGCGGCAGGAACCGCGGGAGCTTCGTGTACGGCCAGAGGATGCGCTGCGCGCCCCACTGAGCGAGCGGCACGAGCGGACGGCCGGTGGCGAGGGCCACCCGGACCGCCCCGGTGCGCCCACTCATCGGCCAGAGGTCGGGGTCGCGGGTGATGGTGCCCTCGGGGTAGATCGAGATGACCTTGCCCTCCTCGACCGCGGCCACGGCCGAGCGCAACGACTCCGCGGCACCCTCGGTGCTGCGGTGTACGGGAATCTGCTCCGCACCGGCGAGCAGCGGTCCGAGGCCCTTGACCGAGAACAGCGTGTCCTTCGCGAGGAAGCGCGGCGCCACCCCCTGGTCGACCATGAAGTGACTGATGAGGATGGGGTCGAGGTGCGAGATGTGGTTCGGAGCGATCACGTAGCCGCCGTCGCGCGGCAGCTTCTCGACACCCCGCCAGTCGCGCCGGGTGACGACCATGAGGAACGGCCGCAGGATCCGCACGATCCACCGGGTCGCTCGCGGCAGCTGTGCCCGGGGACGATCCATGGGCCCGACCCTATGACGTGCGGTCACCGTGCGACGTGACGGGCGGCACGTGTCGAGCCGTCAGGCGCTCTCGGGGTGCTCGGCGCACCACCGCGCCAGCCGCCGCCATCTCCGCGCCTCGCCGCTCGGACGTGCGCGCGTGGGTCAGAGCGTGGCCGGCTTGAAGGCCGGTCGACGCTGCTCGTAGGACGCGATGTCGTCGTCGTGCGACAGCGTGATGGCGATGTCGTCGAGACCCTCGAGCAGGCGCCAGCGGGTGTAGTCGTCGATCGTGAACGAGTCGACGATCGCATCGGGACCCTCGCCGGCCCGCACCGTGCGCGACTCGAGGTCGACGGTGACCTGGGCGCCGGGCTCCTCCTCGAGGAGGTCCCAGAGCCGCTGCACGACCTTCTCGTCGACCTGCGCGGCCAGCAGACCCGCCTTGCCCGAGTTGCCGCGGAAGATGTCGCCGAACCGCGAGCTGATGACGGCCTTGAAGCCGTAGTTCTGCAGCGCCCACACGGCGTGCTCGCGCGACGAGCCGGTACCGAAGTCGGGGCCGGCGACCAGGACGGTCGCGTGCTGGTAGGGCTCGCGGTTGAGCACGAAGTCGGGGTCGTTGCGCCAGGCCGCGAACAGCCCGTCCTCGAAGCCCGTGCGGGTGACCCGCTTCAGGTAGACGGCGGGGATGATCTGGTCGGTGTCGACGTTGCTGCGACGCAGGGGCGCGCCGACGCCGGTGTGCGAGGTGAACTTCTCCATGGTCAGACTCCTGCGGTCGCGCGGACGGGCTCGAGGTCGGCGGGGCTGGCCAGGTGGCCGAGGACGGCCGTGGCGACCGCGACGTCGGGCGAGACGAGGTGCGTCCGGCCGCCCTTGCCCTGGCGGCCCTCGAAGTTGCGGTTCGACGTCGAGGCACTGCGCTCGCCCGGCGTGAGCTGGTCGGGGTTCATGCCGAGGCACATGGAGCAGCCTGCGCCCCGCCACTCGGCACCGGCCTCGGTGAACACCTGGTCGAGGCCCTCCTCCTGCGCCTGCAGGCGGACCCGGACGGACCCGGGCACCACGAGCATGCGGGTGCCGTCGGCGACCTTGTGGCCCTTGATCAGCTCGGCCGCTCGACGCAGGTCGGAGATGCGACCGTTGGTGCACGAGCCGACGAACACGGTGTCGACGGCGATGTCGCGCAGCGGCGTGCCGGCCTCCAGCCCCATGTAGGCGAGCGCGTTGGCGGCGGCCTCACGCTCGATCGGGTCCTCGAAGCTCTCGGGGTCGGGAACGGTCGCCGACAGCGGTGCGCCCTGGCCCGGGTTCGTGCCCCACGTGACGAACGGGGTGACCTGCGAGGCGTCGAGGCGCACCACCTTGTCGAAGTGGGCGTCGTCGTCGGTGACCAGGTCGCGCCAGTAGGCCACGGCCTCGTCCCACGCCTCGCCCTGCGGGGCGTGCGGACGGCCCTGGATGTACGCGAAGGTCGTCTCGTCGGGGGCGATCAGACCGGCCTTGGCACCCCACTCGATGCTCATGTTGCAGATCGTCATGCGCTCCTCCATGGAGAGCGCGCGGATGGCCTCGCCGCGGTACTCGACGATGTAGCCCTGACCGCCGCCCGTGGTCTCCTGCGTGATGAGCGCCAGGATCAGGTCCTTGGCGGTCGAGCCCTCGGGCAGCGTGCCCTCGACCTCCACCGCCATCATCTTCGGCTTGGCCTGCGACAGCGACTGCGTGGCCAGCACGTGCTCGACCTCGCTGGTGCCGATGCCGAAGGCGATCGAGCCGAACGCACCGTGCGTCGACGTGTGCGAGTCGCCGCAGACGATCGTCATGCCCGGCTGGGTGAGACCCAGCTGCGGGCCGACGACGTGGACGATGCCCTGGTCGATGTCGCCCATCGGGTGCAGCCGCACGCCGAACTCCTCGGCGTTGCGACGCAGCGTCTCGACCTGCGTGCGCGAGACCGGGTCGGCGATCGGCTTGTCGAGGTCCGTCGTCGGGATGTTGTGGTCCTCGGTCGCGAGCGTCAGGTCGGGACGACGTACGGGGCGGCCGGAGAGGCGCAGACCGTCGAAGGCCTGGGGGCTCGTGACCTCGTGGATGAGGTGGAGGTCGATGTAGAGGAGGTCGGGCTCACCGTCTGCCGTGCGGACGACGTGGTCGTCCCAGATCTTCTCCGCGAGCGTCCTGCCCATCGCGATCATCTCTCCTCTGACGTGGTCTCCAGGTCCGTGGTGCGCCCGTCCTGCGGCGCCTGGAGAGCATAACACTTGCGTCTCACCATGCGATACGGCAGTATCAAGGCATGGACAACGCCAGCGGTGTGGGAGTGCTCGACAAGGCAGCCCTCGTGCTCTCCGCCCTCGAGCCGGGCCCCGCCACCCTGGCCGGTCTCGTCGCCGCCACCGGGCTCGCCCGTCCGACCGCGCACCGCCTCGCCGTGGCGCTGGAGCACCACCGCCTGGTCTCCCGCGACATGCAGGGTCGCTTCGTGCTCGGCCCGCGCCTCGGCGAGCTCGCCGCCGCGGCCGGTGAGGACCGGCTGCTGGCAGCCGCCGGCCCGGTGCTCGCCCGACTGCGCGACATCACCGGCGAGTCGGCCCAGCTGTACCGCCGTCAGGGCGACTTCCGTGTGTGCGTCGCCGCGGCCGACCGGCCCACCGGCCTGCGCGACTCGATCCCCGTCGGCGGCCAGCTCACCATGGCCGCCGGGTCCGCCGCGCAGATCCTGCTCGCCTGGGAGGACCCCGAGCGGATGAACAAGGGCCTGCTCAAGGCGACGTTCTCCGCCGCGGAGCTGTCGGCCGTGCGCCGACGCGGCTGGGCCCAGAGCGTCGGAGAGCGCGAGCCGGGCGTCGGCTCGGTCTCGGCCCCCGTGCGCTCCCCCTCCGGCAAGGTCGTGGCGGCCGTGTCGGTGTCGGGTCCGCTCGAGCGCCTCACCCGGCAGCCCGGACGCATGCACGCGCCGGCGGTCGCCGCCGCGGCGGAGCGGCTGAGCCAGAGCCTGCGTCGCGCGGGCTGACGCCTCCTGGTCGCCAGCCCGCGTCGAAGAGCCGGGTCAGGACCGCAGGGCGTCGAGCAGGGCCGCCTTGCTCATGCGCGAGACGCCCGGGAGCTGCTTCTCACGGGCCGCGGCCCGCAGCCGCACGACGGTCCACGACGCGTCCGGCACCGACGGGTCGTCCACCGGCAGGTCGCCGCGCTCGGCCGGCGGCTGTCGGTCGACGGGCGCGTCCCGCTTGGCCCGTCGCAGCTTCGCCTCGAGCTTGGCCACCTTGGTGCGCTCCTGACGCGCCTCGGTCTTCCACTGCTGGGACTTCGCCTTCGACTTCTCCAGCTTGCCCTCGAGCAGCTCGACCGTCGACCGCAGCTTCTCGACCTGCTTGAGCGCCTTCGCAAGCTGCTCCTCGGCCTCGGAGAGGGCCTGCTTCGCCTTCTTCGCCTTCTTCGACTTCTTCCCGGCGTTCTTGCCGGACTTCTCGACACCGGCCTTGCCCACGGCGGGGGTGGTGTCGTCGGACGACGTGACCTTGGCCATCTCGCTCCTTGCTCTCGTCAGGGCTCCGGCCGGATGATGACAGACGAAGATGACACGTCGATGAACCTCGCAACCGTCAGACGCGAGGGGCCCGCGCGAGGGCGACCGTCGCACCCCGGGCGTCGACGATCCTCAGCCCCGAGACGTCCTGGCGCGCGACCGCGGCGTTGACGCGGCAGTGCACCTCGACCCGCGAGCCGAGGAACCCGCCGGCCTCGACCTCGCGGCCGGACTCGTCGACGACGTAGACCTCGTAGGCAGCGCCCGGGCGCGTGCGCCGGACGTCGAGCACGGCCTCGGTCCCCCAGGTGTGCGCGACGAACGCCGCCTGCACGTCGGCGGGCTCACGACTGTCGCCGCGCACCGGCGCGAGCGTCTCGACGGCACCGAGGGTGCCGGGCGGGCCCTGCACCGGACGCTCGCTCGTGAGGGACTGGACGGCGAGCGTCGCGCCGGAACCGGCCAGCACCAGCAGCGCCGCGGCGAGCACCAGGCGCCCTCGCCGGGCCCCTCCCATGCTCCGTCGCCCGTCGTGGTCGGACCCCGACGGGCCCGGGCCGGCCACGGACGCCACGCGCGCGTCGAGCGCGGCGGACGGCTCGGCCGCCAGCCAGCCCTCCCCCGCGGGCGCGTGCCAGGCGTCGAGACGTCGGGCGTCGTCGCGCAGTGCCTCGAGCTCCTCCCGCGCCTGCGGGTCCTCGCGCAGCAGGGCGTCGAGCTCGGCCTGCTCGTCGGCGCCGAGGGTGCCCGTGGCAGCAGCGGCCAGCAGCTGCTCACGGCGGTGCGACGTACTCATGGACTCTCCTCTCCCTCGTCGAGGATCGCACGCAGGGCTCGCAGCGCGTGGAACATGCGGGAGCGCAGGGTCGCGACCGGCACGCCGTCACGTTCCGCGAGCTCCTCGTAGCCGAAGCCCTCCAGCCGCACGGCCACGACGACACGGCGGTGGGCCTCGCTCAGCTGGGCCAGGGCCCACACCAGCGTCACGTGGTCGAGGAGGCGCGCAAGGTCAGCGTCACGGGTCGCGGACTCCTCGGTCTGCTCCCCCGACGCCGGCGCGGGCCGGCGGGCCCGCGCCCGCACGGCGTCGACGACGACGTTGCGGGCGATGGCGAACAGCCAGGTGCGCTGCGAGGCGCGCGCCGGGTCGTAGCGCTCGCGCGCCTGCCAGGCCCGCGTGAACGTCTCCTGGACGCACTCCTCCGCGAGGCCGCGGTCGCGCACAGCGTTGACCATGAAGCCCAGGAGGTCGTGGCCGTGAGCGGCGTACGCAGCACGTACGTCGAACCCGCGAGGATCCATCCGGCCGTCCTCTCGCGCTCGGGTCCGCACCACCGTAGCCACGCGAGGACGACTCGGCAGATCGATCACCGACGTCGCGCCCATGCCGAGGTCTACGCCCACCGCGCCGTCGTCGTTCACCGAGACGCGGGGAGAAGAAACCCGGTGCACGCCGTGAACGCGACGTCGTCGACCGACGTACACCCCGCGAGCGGGCGTCGTCCGGCGCCTCACGACGAAGGGACCACCATGACCGTGAAGCGCGCCACCCGATGGACCGGAGCGGGAGTCCTCGCGACCACCGCGACCCTGACCCTGGGCGCCCTCGGGTCGACCGCCTCGGCCGACACCCCCGACCCCGTCGACCCGCCGGAGAGCTTCACGAGCGCCTTCGTCGTCGACGCGACGCCCCAGCAGGTCGTCGGCACCGACGGCACCGTGGGCGTCGGCCAGCCGGGCGCGACGGGTCGCTTCGAGTTCCTCGTGAACTCCGACGAGGAGGTCATCTGCTGGAACATCACGCTGAACAACGTGGTGACGCCGTACCAGAGCCCCGCCAAGACCGCGACGCACATCCACGAGACCGGCGCGGGCGTCAACGGCCCGCCGCGGATCGCCTTCCCGAACCCGACGCCCGCTGACGACCCGACGGCGACGGTGCGCACCAGCACCGGCTGCTCGGAGGGTCCGTTCACCACGGGTCTCGCACCCAACGGCACCGACACCGGCACCGGCTTCACCCTCGCGCAGCTCGAGGCGAACCCGGCCGGGTTCTCCGCGGACACGCACACCGCCGGCTTCACGGCGGGCGCCGTGCGTGGCCAGCTGGTCTTCAGCCAGGAGCTGCTGGACGCCGCGAACGCGGTCGACGAGGAGCCGACGCCGCCGGCCGACGACGAGCCCGCGCCGGGCGAGGGCGTCGCCGACGCGGACGACGAGCGCCAGCTGCCCGTCAACGGCGTCGACACGGGCCAGGGCGGCACCGCCGGGTCCCCGACCCTCCTGCCGGTCGCGGCCCTGACGCTGCTCGGTCTCGGCGTCGCCGGTGCCACCGTCGTACGGCGTCGTCAGGGTGCCTGAGCGCACCCGCGTCGCCCCGGTCGTCCTGCTCGCCGTCCTGCTCGTCGCACTGCTCTCGGGCTGCGGCGGGCAGGACGCGGCGCCCGAGGAGCCGCCGCGCAGCACGTCGAGTGCCTCGGCGACCGCCGCCGCGCCGACGAGCCCGGCGACGGAGCGAGCAGCGGCTCCCCCGCGGCGCGTGACGATCCCGACCCTGGGTCTCGACGAGGAGCTCGTCGACCTCGGCATCGACGACGCGAGCGGCGAGCTGGAGGTGCCCGAGGACCCTGCCCGCGTGGGTTGGTTCACCGGCGGCGGCAAGCCGGGCGAGACGTGGCCGGTGGTCATCGCCGGCCACAAGGACTCACGCACGGGACCGGCCGTCTTCGCCCGGCTCACGGAGCTGCAGGTCGGCCAGCAGGTGAGCGTCGTCGACACCCGCAACCAGCGCCGCACCTACGAGATCACCGAGGTGCGCGACGTGCCGCAGGACGGACGGTTCCCGACCGACGACGTGTACGGCGAGACGGGTGACTCCCAGCTGCGGCTCATCACCTGCACCGGACCGTACGACCGCGGCGTCGGCCGCTACACCGAGAACCGTGTGGTGTTCGCCGAGGAGGTCTGAGCCACGGACGTGGAGCGCCCCGGTCAGAACAGGCCGGGGCGCTCCAGTGCGAGCAAGGTGCGCTTGCGCTCGACACCGCCTGCGTACCCGGTGAGCGAGCCGTCGGCGCCGACCACCCGGTGGCACGGCACGACGACGGGCAGCGGGTTGGCGCCGTTGGCCGCGCCGACCGCGCGCGAGACCACCGGCTCGTACCCCAGACGGCGCGCCACCTCGGCGTAGCTCGCGGTCTCGCCGTACGGGATCCGGTGCAGCTCGCCCCACACCTTCTTCTGGAACTCGGTGCCGTCGTTGGCGAGCGGGAGGTCGAACTCGTGCCGCTCCCCCGCGAAGTAGGCGGCCAGCTGCTCCTCCGCGAGGTCGAGGACGGGGTCGGCGACCCGCCGGCCGACCGGCTCCGCGTCGAACTCGATCCTCGTGAGGAGCCCGGCCGACGCGTGCAGCCGCAGGCCTCCGATCGGTGAGTCGATCCATCGGGTGCTCATGCTCTCGATCCTCTCGTGCGCTGCTCGGCCTGGCGGGCGAGGTGCTCGGTCCACAGGTGCATGCCGGCGTAGGAGCGCCAGGGGCTCCAGTGCCGGACGTCGTCGGTCGTGGCACCGCGGGCGTCGAGGATGCGGCGCAGGACCAGGTCGGTGTCGAGGAGGACGTCGGGGTCGCCGAGTCCGCGCATCCGGACGTAGCCGACCGTCCAGGGTCCGATGCCCGGGAGCGCCAGCAGCGTCCGGCTCGCCTCGTCCCGGTCGACGCCGACGTCGAGCGAGAGGTCGCCCACCGCGACCGCGTGCGCGAGCCCGACCACGGTGCGCCCGCGCGAGCGCGGCATCGGGAGCGTCTCCGGGTCGAGCGTGGCGAGCGCGTCGGCCGTCGGGAACGCGTGGGTGAGGCTGTGCTCGTGCGCGAGGTCGAAGGTCACGGGCTCCCCCGCCGTCGCCACGACGCGGCCGAGGACCGTCCGGGCCCCGCTGACGGAGACCTGCTGCCCGACCACGGTGCGGACGGCGGTCTCGGCGGCGTCGACCGTGCCCGGCACCCGCAGACCGGGGCGGGTCGCGACGAGGTCGGCCAGGTCGACCGCGTGCGGGCCCGGCTCGGCGAGCGCGGTGTCGACGGCAGCGGGGTCGGCGTCGAGGTCGAGGAGGTGACGCAGCCGCGCGACCGCCGCGGTCAGGTCGCGCTGGTCGGCGAGCTCGAGCCGGACGGCCACGTGGTCGTCGTGCAGGACCATCTCGGCAGCACCGTTGCCGTGGGGCAGGGTCAGCACGCGCGCGAACAGCCGCCCGTCACCGCGCTCCAGGCCGGGCACGGCGTGGTCGGCCAGGAAGCCGGCCAGCGCGTCGGCGTGGAACGGCTGGCGGACGGCGAGCCGCAGGTGCAGCGCGCCGCCCCCGCGCGTGCCCGCCGGCCCGTGCGCACGCAGCTCGGTCGGCGTCCGCGCGAAGGCCCGACGGAACGCGTCGTTGAACTGACGCACCGACGAGAACCCCGACGCGAACGCGATGTCGGCCATCGACAGGTCCGTCGTCTCGACGAGCACCCGCGCCGTCCGTGTGCGCTGCGACGTCGCGAGCGCGAGCGGACCGGCGCCGAGCTCCTGGGTGAGCATGCGGGTGACGTGCCGCTCGCTGTAGCCGAGCCGGCTCGCGAGACCCGGCACACCCTCACGCTCGACCACGCCGTCGCGCACCAGGCGGACCGCCCGGCCCACGACGTCGGCGCGGACGTCCCACTCCGGCGACCCGGGCGTGCTGTCGGGGCGGCACCGTCGGCAGGCCCGGAAGCCGGCGGCCTCCGCCGACGCGGCGCTGCGGTGGAACTCGACGTTCTCGCGCCGCGGCGTTCGCGCGGGGCAGGACGGGCGGCAGTAGATGCCGGTCGTGCGGACCGCGGTGAAGAACACGCCGTCGAAGCGTTCGTCGCGCGAGCTCACCGCCCGGTACTGCGCCTCGACGTCGTCCACACCCCCATCCTGCCCTGGCGGCCCTGAGGTCTCTGGCGGGATTCGGACGTGGCCGTGGGACGTCAGCGTCCGCGCTTCCTCCGGCGCACCATCACGGCCTTGCCGTCGCGCTTGACCTCGAACAGGTCGATCGCCTCGATCAGGCCGCTGAACTTGGCGTAGCCGTAGTTGCCGGGCTGGATCGACGACTGGTTGCGGATCTGGTCGCTCACCTGCGACAGCTGCGCCCACCCGTCGTCGTCCGCGGCCTCGTCGACCGCGGTGCGCAGCATGCGCACGAGCTGACGGTCGCTCTTGAGGGTGGCGGAGTCGACCCGCTGACCGGGCCGCGTGGTGCGCCCTGCCGACGTCTTCGTGGTCTCGACGGTGTCGCCGCCGCCGGCGCCACCGGTCTCGGCGACGTCGTCGGTGTCCTCGACGTCGTCGTCGGTGTCGTCGTCCTCGCGCAGCGTCTCGAGCTTGTAGAACGTCGAGCACGCGTTCTGGAACGCCTTGGGCGCCTTCTCCCCACCGAACCCGAGCACCTCGGCGCCCGACTGGCGCAGCCGCATGACGAGCGGCGTGAAGTCGGCGTCGCTCGAGACGATCGCGAACCCGTCGGCCACACCGGCGTGCAGGAGGTCCATCGCGTCGATCACCATCGCGATGTCGGACGCGTTCTTGCCCTTCGTGTACGCGAACTGCTGCACCGGCGCGATCGCGAACTCCTGCAGCCGGCTCTCCCACCCCTTCAGGTGCGCGTTCTTCCAGTCCCCGTACGCACGCCTGACGTGCGCGTTCCCCGACTTCGCGACCTGCGACAAGATCGCGCCGATCTTCGAGGCAGGCGCGTTGTCGGCGTCGATGAGCACGGCGATGCGAGCAGGAGGCATGGGTCCACCCTAGGGGCGGCGGGTGAGGCGGTTGACCACCCGTCGGGGGCGTCCTGCTGCTGCGCTGCCTGCGGGGGTCTCGTCCCGCTGCTGCGCAGCTGCAAGGGGTCCGGACTTGCTGGTGCGCTGCCGCGGGTCGCGCTGGGAGTGGTCTCCGAAAGGGCCTCGACCGGGCGGCTGGCGGCTGCGCCGGTCTGGGGTCTCGGGCTGTGGCCCGCGTGGGACCCCAGAATCTGCGTTCGTGCGCTGAGATTTCAAGGAATCTGCGTTTACTACCGGATCCCGTCACCAACGCAGAAGTGTTCGTCCTTCGTCGCACGAATGAAGAATCTTGGGTGCACTTCGGGGTGGGGTGGGCAGTGCTTCTCCCTTCTCGTGGCACGGTCCACGAGAAGGGAGAATCTCTGCCACGTCTGACCTCCCCGGCGGTGGATCTGCCACCTGTAGAGCGCTCAGAAGGTGGCAGATCCACCGATGGTCAGCGCGAACGCAGACTCCTACGTCCACTCCCAGCACCAACCCGCAGCCCGACACCCCAGACCAGCGCGCCACCCAGCCGCCCGGTCGAGGCCCTTGCGGAGCGTAGGTCGACGACAAGCCGCGCCGACGCAGCCCCACCTGAACGAGAAACCGCACCGACGCACCCGCAGCTCGACGAGAAGCCGCACCAACGCAGCCGCAGGACGAGCGAAAGCACCAGACCCCCCGGCCGGGGGCCGGGGGGTCTGGGGTGGTGCTGGTAGCCCCGACGGGATTCGAACCCGCGCTACCGCCTTGAGAGGGCGGCGTGCTAGGCCGCTACACAACGGGGCCACGGTCCACGAAGGACCATGTGAGCAGTGCAGCCGCGCCGAGGCGCGGTGCGACTGTCTCGTACCCCGTACCGGATTCGAACCGGCGATCTCCGCCTTGAGAGGGCGGCGTCATAACCGCTAGACCAACGGGGCGCGGACCGGGCGCAAGCCCGATCTTCGCTGGGGTACTAGGACTCGAACCTAGAATGGCGGTACCAGAAACCGCTGTGTTGCCAATTACACCATACCCCATGGGGGTATCGGATCCCGCTCTCTCGACCGGTGTCCGAACCAGGGAGAAACCTTACCCGACGTCGTCTCGGACTCTCAAACCGGGTCCCTCGACGACGTCGGCCGGTCTCAGAGGACGGCGCGCAGCCGCTCCAGGGTGCGTTTGCGCCCCAGCAGCTCGAGCGACTCGAACAACGGCGGGGAGATCCGGCTGCCCGTGGCCGCCACGCGCACCGGCCCGAACGCGACCCTCGGCTTCAGCCCGAGGTCGTCGATCAGCGCCGCGCGCAGCGCACCCTCGATCGTCGGCGTCGACCACTCCACGGTCGAGCCGATCGACTCCAGCGCGGCGAGCGCGGCCCGCACGACGTCGAGACCCTTCTCGTCGAGCTGCTTCGCAGCGTCGGCCTCGTCGATCGTGAAGGTGGCGTCGTCGACGAACAGGAAGCGCAGCATCGCCACCGCCTCGGTCAGCAGCGCCATCCGCTCGTGCACGAGCGGCACCGCCGCCGCCAGCATCGCCGCCTCCGACTCCGTCGGCGGGTCCTGCACGAGGCCCTCCGCCACGAAGAACGGCACCAGGCGAGAGCGCAGCTCCTCGTCCGACAGCAGCCGGACGTGGTCGCCGTTGATCGCCTCGCACTTCTTGAGGTCGAACCGCGCCGGGTTCGGGTTGACGCGCGAGATCTCGAAGGCCTGCACCATCTCCTCGAGCGTGAAGACGTCCTTCTCGACACCGTCGACGGCCGGCAGCGACCAGCCGAGCAGCGCGAGGTAGTTCAGGAGGCCCTCGGCGAGGAAGCCCTGGTCGCGGTAGCCCAGCAGGTTCGACTCGGGGTCGCGCTTCGACAGCTTCTTGTTGCCGGCGCCCGTCACGTACGGCAGGTGCCCGAAGCGCGGGACCATGCCGTGACCCAGCCCGATCTGCGCGAACGCCTCGTACATCGCGATCTGGCGCGGGGTGGAGCTGAGGATGTCCTCGCCGCGCAGCACGTGCGTGATGCCCATCAGCGCGTCGTCCGTGGGGTTGGTGAGCGTGTACAGCGGCTGGCCGTTGGCGCGGACGATGACGAAGTCCTGCACGTTGTCGGCGCCGAAGGTGATCGGTCCACGCACGAGGTCGTCGAACGTCCAGTCCTTCGCGGGCATCTTGAACCGGATCACCGGCTGGCGGCCCTCGGCCTCGTAGGCCGCCTGCTGCTCGGGGGTGAGGTCGCGGTGCAGGCCGTCGTAGCCACTCGGGCGACCCGCTGCGCGGGCCGCGTCGCGACGCTGCTCCAGCTCCTCGGCGGTGTCGTACGCCTTGTACGCGAGGCCGGCGTCGAGCAGACGCTGCGCGACGTCGGCGTAGACGTCCATCCGCTGGCTCTGGCGGTACGGACCGTTCGGGCCGCCGACCTCGACGCCCTCGTCCCAGTCGAGGCCGAGCCAGCGCATCACGTCGACGAGCAGGTCGTAGGACTCCTCGCTGTCGCGACTCGCGTCGGTGTCCTCGATGCGGAACACGAAACGACCGCCGCGGTGCCGCGCGTACGCCCAGCTGAACAGCGCGGTGCGGGCCATGCCGACGTGCGGGTTGCCGGTGGGTGACGGGCAGAACCGCGCCACGACGGGCACGTCGTCGCCGACCGTCGGGATCGACGCGGTCGACGTCACGGGGCTGTCAGTCATCGGAGACCACCTGGTTGGAGAGGGTGCCGATGCCCTCGACGGTCACGCTCACCGTGTCGCCCACCTGGACGGGTCCGACGCCCTCGGGCGTGCCGGTGAGGATGACGTCGCCGGGCAGCAGCGTCATGAAGGAGGAGACGTAGGCGACGATGTCGGCCACGGAGAAGACCATGTCGCTCGTGCGGCCGTCCTGGCGCAGCTCGCCACCCACCTCGCAGGTGACGCGCAGGTCGGACGGGTCGAGGTTGGTCTCGATCCAAGGTCCGAGAGGGCAGAACGTGTCGAAGCCCTTCGCGCGGGCCCACTGGCCGTCGGTGCGCTGGAGGTCGCGGGCGGTCACGTCGTTGGCGGCGGTGTAGCCGAACACGACCTTGTCGACGTCCTCGACGGCGACGTCCTTGCAGATGCGCCCGATCACGACGGCCAGCTCGGCCTCGTGGTGCACCTCCGAGCTCTGCGCGGGGTAGACGACCGGGTCGCCGGGGCCCACGACGCTGGTGTTCGGCTTCAGGAAGACGAGCGGCTCGGCGGGCACCTCCCCGCCCATCTCGGCCGCGTGCGCGACGTAGTTCTTGCCCACGCACACGACCTTGCTGCGCGGGATGACCGGCGCCAGCAGCCGCACGTCGTCGACGGCGATCTTCTGCCCCGTCAGCTCGTAGCCCGCGTACAGCGGGTCACCCTTCAGGACGGCGATCGTGGGCGTCCCGTCCTCGTCGCCGACCAGACCGAATCGGGGGTCGTCGTCCCCCGCGAACCTCGCAACACGCATGCCCCGACCCTACCGAGCGGGGGCGGCGGCTACTCGACCGGACGGGCCGACTCGATGGTGACCGCCTTGGCGGGGGCACCGTCGCCCACGCCGCCCTCGGCGCCCACGGAGACGACCTTCTTCAGCGCCGTCATCCCCTCGGGCGAGATGGTGCCGAGCAGGGTGTAGTCCGGCGGGAACTGGGAGTCGGCGAAGTTCAGGAAGAACTGCGACCCGTTCGTGTCGGGGCCGGCGTTGGCCATCGCGACGCTGCCGGCCGGGTAGCTCTCGTCGCCGCTGAGCTCGTCGGCGAAGGAGTAGCCGGGGCCGCCGCTGCCCGTGCCGGTCGGGTCGCCGCACTGGAGGATGCCGTAGGGCACCTGCGCAGGGTCGCTCACGCGGCTGCAGGGGGCGTCGTCGTAGTAGCCCTGCTCGGCGAGCGAGGTGAACGACGTCGCGGCGCAGGGTGCCTTCGTGTTCAGCTCGATCGGCACCTCCGCGCCGTTGATCGTGAGCACCACCGACGTCGCCGGCTTCGCGTCCGCCGCGGGCGGGTCGACCTTCTTGGCCGCCTCTCCCCCACGCACCCAGTCGCACCCGCCCGTCGACGCCGATCCGTCGGCGTCGTCCTTCGCAGCCGACGAGTCGTCACCACCGCAGCCGCTGAGGGCGACGGAGGCGGTCAGGGCGAGCAGGGCGGCAGTTCGACGCAGGCGCATGACCGGATCGTAGACAACGCGGGTCAGAGTCGGGCGTGCACCGCGCGGAAGCGCTCGACGGACGGGGCGTCCGGGTCGGGCCCGACCTCGACCACGACCTCCACGAGCCCGGGCGCGAGGTCGGGCGGGACCGGCGCGTCGTCGACGACCACCAGGAGGCCCGCCTCGGCGACGCAGGGCGCGACCTGGCCCGACGTCGACGCGTCGGCCACGACCAGGGCGAACCGTCCGTGCCACGCGTCGGGGACGTCGGCCGCGGCGACGTCGACGACGTGCACGCGCGGCGGGGCTGCGTCGTCGGGGGTGACCGGGTCGAGCACGAACACCTCGTAGCCGAGCGTGGCCAGGTGGATCGCGTCGGCCACCGAGTCCGCCGCGGCGACGAGTGCGGCCAGGCCGTCTCCGGCCACGCCGGCCGTGGTGGTCCAGTCGGTCAGCAGGCGGCGCGGCGACGCCTTCGGTCCTCGCACAGGGGCTCCTCCTGGTCCGGTCATGCCGATCCGAACCGTCTTTGACGTCGGGCGTACTCCTCGACCGCGGCCCACAGGGCGAGCCGGTCGACGTCGGGCCAGGCGATGTCGGAGAACACCAGCTCGGCGTAGGCCGACTGCCAGGGCAGGAAGTTGCTCGTGCGCTGCTCGCCGGAGGTGCGCCAGAAGAGGTCGACGTCGGGCAGGTCGGGCTCGTCGAGGTAGCGCGCGAAGGTGCGCTCGGTGACGCGGTCGGGGTCGACCTTGCCGGCCTTGACGTCGCGCGCCAGCGCCGCGGCAGCGTCGGCGATCTCGGCGCGTCCGCCGTAGTTGACGCACATGGTCAGGCTGAGGGTGTCGTTGTGGCGGGTCAGCCGCTCTGCCGTCTCGAGCTCGTTGATCACGCTGCGCCACAGCCGCCGCGGACGCCCGGCCCAGCGCACCCGGACGCCGAGCGCGTGCATCTCGTCGCGCCGACGGTGCACGACGTCGCGGTTGAAGCCCATGAGGAAGCGCACCTCCTCGGGCGAGCGCTTCCAGTTCTCGGTGGAGAACGCGTACACGCTCACCGCCTCGATGCCGAGCTCGATGGCGCCCTTGACGACGTCGAGCAGGGCGAACTCGCCGCGCTTGTGCCCCTCCGTGCGGGGCAGGCCGCGCTCCTTGGCCCAGCGGCCGTTGCCGTCCATGACGACCGCGACGTGGCGCGGCACCTGGTGCGGCTCGAGC
Organism: Aeromicrobium sp. REDSEA-S38_B2; assembly: GCF_001628525.1. Taxonomy (NCBI): domain Bacteria; kingdom Bacillati; phylum Actinomycetota; class Actinomycetes; order Propionibacteriales; family Nocardioidaceae; genus Aeromicrobium; species Aeromicrobium sp. REDSEA-S38_B2. The sequence continues at coordinate 115,068 of NZ_LUNH01000013.1, forward strand.
TGGGGCGGGCGCGCGCCGGACGGGTGCGGCTCGGGTGCGCGCGGCGCCGGGCGGGCGCTCGGGGGACGGCGGGGTGCGGGGGTCATGGCTCCAGGGCGTTTCTCAGCGGTCGACGTGCCCCATGGAGCGCAGTCCGTGCTCCAGGTGCCACGACAGGTACGCGCTGACGATACCGGCGGCCTCCCGTCGGGTGCGGTCGTCGGCCTGCTCGACGACCGGCCAGTCGCCGGCGAGCAGCGCCGCGAGCAGCGTGAGGGTGACGGCCGGGGGTGCCGAGGAGCCCGGGAGCCGGCAGCCGTCGCACAGCACGCCGCCGGACGGGACGTGCAGGTTGCGGTGCGGACCCTCCAGCCCGCACCGGGCGCAGCCCGAGAAGCTGGGCGCGTAGCCGGCGACCGCCAGGGCACGCAGCTGGTAGGAGTCGAGCAACGTGCTCGGCGGCTGCCGACGGGCGGACAGCGCGGCAAGGGCGCCCACGAGCAGCTGGTACTGCTGCACCGCCGGCTCGCCGTCGTGAGGGGTGAGACGCTCGGCGGTCTCGAGGATCGCGGTGCCGGCGGTGTAGGCCGGGTAGTCGAGACCGAGGTCGCGGGCGAACGCGGAGAGGGTGACCACCTGGGTGATGACGTCGAGCGTGCGCCCCTCGGCGAGCTGCAGGTCGACGTGCATGAACGGCTCGAGACGTCCGCCGAACCGCGACGACGTCTTCCGCACCCCCTTGGCGGCGGCGCGGACCAGTCCGCGCTGACGCGTGAGCAGCGTGATGATCCGGTCGGCCTCGCCCAGCTTGTGGGTACGCAGCACCACACCTTGGTCGCGGAAGAGGCTCACTCCCCCATTCTGCCGTCCGGCGCCCACGGAACCGGGCCGCCACGAGCCGACCGTGCCACGATGCAGCCGTGACGTCGCCCGCACCCCTGCCCGCCGCTGCCGCCGTCATCGGCGTCGACGGCTGCCGCGCCGGATGGGTGGGCGTGCACTGGTCCGTCGACGACACGGCCGCGGTGCTCGTCGCCGGCACGATGCTCGAGCTCGTCGGGGGTCTCGTCGCCGCCCACGGGCCGGTCGACGTGGTGGGCGTCGACATCCCCCTGCACCTGCCGACCGACGCACCACGAGCCGCCGAGCGCGAGGCGCGTCGACGGCTGCCGGGACGTGCGTCGACGGTGTTCGGGTCGCCGTCGTCGGCCGCCATCGACGCGCCCGACTACGCGGAGGCGAACCGGCTCAACCGCGAGGCGACGGGGCTGGGTCTCAGCCGGCAGGCCTTCGGTCTGTTCCCGGCCATCCGCGACGCGCGCGCATGGCTCGCCGGACGCCCGGAGGTCCGCGTCGAGGAGGTGCACCCGGAGTCGAGCTTCGCGGAGCTCGCGGGCGAGCCGCTGCTGGAGCGCAAGAAGACCGCCGACGGCGCCGCGCGACGGCGGGCGCTGCTCGTCGAGGTCGGGCTCACGCTGCCGCTCGTCGCACCCCGCGGTGCAGGTCTCGACGACCTGCTCGACGCCGGCGCAGCCGCGTGGTCGGCACGTCGCGTCGCGCAGGGCACCGCCGTCCGGCTCCCGGAGGACCCGGCCGACGGCGCCCCGATCTGGGTGTGAGCGGCCGCGGCGCTCAGCGCGCGGCGAAGCGTCGGTCGAAGCGGTCCACCTCGGCCCGGTCGGAGGTGTCGATGCCGAGCCGGCGCGCAGCGCGCTGGACCTGTGGGCTGTCGAGGTCGGGCGCCTGGAACTCCTGCGGCTCGATGCGTCGGTCGGCCGCGGTGTGCCGCCGGGCGCGGTCGGTGAGCACGTCGGACTCCTCCGCGGCCTGCTCCTGCGTGGCCGCAGTGATGCGCACCGACGTCGAGGCGACCCGGGCACCGACGAGCGGCGCGTAGCCGTCGCGGTGGCCGGCGACGTTCGGGTGGTAGGACTCCTCGACCGGGTTGGACAGGCCGTTGAGCCACTCGGGGTCGTCGCAGACCGCGTGTCCCGTGAAGGCCGACGTCGGGTTCGCGAACCGGAAGCCCGCAGCCGACGCACGTGCCGCCAGGAGGCTGTTGAGCCGGTCGGCGGTGGCGTTGAGACGGGTCTGCTCCTCGGGCGAGAACCAGGTGAGGGCGTTGCAGTCCTCGCCCATGAACACCCGCGGGTAGCCGACCACGACCACGTCGGCGGACGGCGCGCGCGACCCGATCTGTGCGTAGAGCGACGACAGGGCCGACGGCAGCGTGCCGCTGATGGTGGCCTGCGCCTGGTCGATCGCGGCGTCGCAGTCGCTCGCCCACGCCGGCAGGGCGCACTCGGTGAGGACGTCGGCGAACCCGGCGTCGTTGCCGCCGACGGAGAGGGTGACCTTCTGCGTCGACGTCGACAGTGCGCCGAGCTGGGCGGCGCGGACGTCGGGGATCGTGGCCCCCGAGCAGGCGCGCAGGTCGAGCGACCACCCACGGGCTGCGGCGACGAGCGCCGGGTACGACTGCGCCGAGCGTCGGCACTCGGTGCCGTCGTCGAGGTAGGAGCGGGTGCCGAGCCCCGAGGAGTAGGAGTCGCCGAGCGCGACGTACGTGACGGCCTGCGCCGTGGTGGGCGCGACGACGAGCCCGAGGGCCAGCACGGGGCCGGCGCACGCGGCGGCCAGCCTGACGAGTCGTGGACGTGGAGTGCGGTGCATGATCCCCCCGAATCATGTGACGTGGATGACACGCTCAACCTAGGCCGGGGGTCCGACACCGTCCAGGCCTGCGGGGTGAACACTCCGTGCCCACCCCCGGCGGTGAATTCCGCTGGTCGAGTAGCAGGGGCGAGCTTGCGAGGCCCTTGCGTATCGAGACCACCCGGCAACGGTCCAGCACAACCCAACCCCCAGCGACAGCCCAGAGTGGTCTCGATACGTCCGACCGAGCTCCTCCGTCGCCGGCCGGCCTACTCGACCAGCGAGACCCACCGCTGGTCGAGTAGCAGGGGCGAGCTTGCGAGGCC
>NZ_LUNH01000014.1:0-48986 GCF_001628525.1 Aeromicrobium sp. REDSEA-S38_B2
GACAATCGCTGGTCGAGTAGCGCGGAGCCGCGAGGCACGAGCGTGCTCCGGGCGTATGGAGACCATTCCACGCAGACGCCTGGGGGTTGGCCCGCGCTGAGCCGTTGCCGGGTGGTCTCGATACGGCGCCTCGGCGTTCGTTCCTCACGTGCGGCGCCTACTCGACCAGCGGGACCGCCTCGGCCAGCGGGACTCGCTTCGACCAGCGGGACCCGCCTCGACGAGCGGGACTCGCTTCGACCAGCGGGACCTCGCGTGGGGGCCGCGCACGGTGGGGTGGCCTAGGGTGAGGCGCACTGTCGATCGAGGGGGAAGACCGTGGAAGTCGTCCACACCGCCATCGCCATCGTGCTCGTGGTCGGGCTGATCATCTGGGCGAAGGTCGACCCGGTGATCTCGCTCGTGATCGCCTGCCTCTACCTGGGGCTCGCCGCGGGCGTGGGGTTCGAGGGCACGGTCACCGCCATCACCGGCGGGTTCGGCGAGATCATGACGAAGGTCGGGCTCCTCATCGGGTTCGGCGTGCTCATCGGCGCCCTCCTGCACTCGTTGGGCACGTTCCGCAAGCTCGTGCGGGCGCTGCTGTCGGTCGTGGGGGCGAAGCGGCTGCCCTACGCGCTCACCGGCGCCATGTCGACGGTGTTCCCGTCCATCTACGTCGACGTCCAGGTGGTACTCGCCGCGCCGATCGCGCGGTCGTCGGCGCGCCACGTCGGTCCCCGCGGGCTCGCGCACCTGGCCGGCGCGATCGGCACGGGCATCTTCGCGGGCTACGTGTTCGTCGTGCCCGGCCTGGCCGCCGTCACGATCGCGGGGATCCTCGAGATCCCGCTCGGCACGTACATGATCGCGGGCATCGTCCTCGGTCCCGTCACCGCGCTGCTCACCACCTTCCTGTTCGGCCGGCTGCTCCGCCTCGGCTGGTGGAAGCCCGAGACCGACGAGGCGCAGGACGAGCCGCTCGACGGCGACGGCGTGGAGCAGAACACCGCCGGCACCGGTCCTGGCGAGGGCGCGAGCCGCAGCGACGTCGACGTGCCGCTGCCGGTGGCCCTCCTGCCGATCCTCGTGCCCCTGCTGATGATCGCCGGAGGTGCGTTCGCCGACCTCGCCGACGTGACGAACGGGTTCGTCGCGTTCCTCGGCAACCCGAACGTCGCGCTGTTCGTGGGCCTGCTCGGCGCCTACCTGCTCGCGCGTGCCGCGACCGGCGTGGAGCGCACCGACAAGGCGCTCAAGACCGGCTTCCACACGACGGGCGAGATCCTGCTCATCACCGGCATCGGCGGCTCGCTCGGCGCGGTCATCGAGGCGACGGGCCTCGACCAGACCCTCGCGTCGCTGTTCTCGGCCAGCGAGGGTGCTGCCGTGGTCACCAGCATCCTGCTGGCGTGGTTCATCGCCGCGGTGCTGCACCTCGCGATCGGCTCGGTGTCCGTGGCGGCCATCGCGGCGGCCGGCATCATCAGCCCGGTGCTGGGCTCCATCGACGTCGCACCGCTCGCGATCGGCCTGGCCGTCGCGTCGGGGTCGATGTTCGCGCTCACCGTGAACTCGAACTTCTTCTGGATGTTCAAGTCGCTGCTCGGCCTGACGACGAAGGGCGCGCTGAAGACGATGACCCTGGTCACCAGCATGGCCTCGTTGGTGTCGTTGCCGATGGTGCTCGCCGTCGCGTTCCTGGCCTGACGTCAGGGCTCGACGCGGTAGCGACCCTCGAGCGCCATCTCGATCGTCTGGATCCTCGGCAGGTCGAGGCACCGGCTGACGACGCCGAGCACGACCCGGTCGGGCTGCACGTCGACCTCGACGTCGTACCCCGACGGCACCGCGGCGCGCACGGCGTCGGCCAGGCCCGGCGGTGGCGCCGACGCGAGGTCGAGCGTGGCGTCGACGCGGTGCACGACCGCGTCGCTGCCCCGACCCGGGCAGCGCTGGGTGTCGGCCCGGCCGGACAGGGTGTCGTCGGGTGCCAGCGTCACCCGGTCGCCGACGGCGACCAGCGCCGACCGGGCGGCCTCGTCCGCGCGGTCGCGCCACCGTGCGGCTCCGTCGACGTCGACGGACTGCGCGCACCCCGCCGTCAGCAGGGCGAGCGCGGCCAGGGTCGTGCCGAGGCGCCGGGGCGTCACTGCTTCAGGAGCATCGCGGCGCCGAGGGTCTCCTCGGGCACGCCCAGTCCCTCGACGAGCGTGAGCAGGTGCGGGCGCAGCTCGGCGAGCTGCTCGTTGAGCAGCTGCGTGACGGCCTTGGCGCGCTGGTCGGAGATGCGGTTGTGTGCCATGAACCAGGCCAGGTCGTCCTCGATGACGCTCAGTGCGTACACGGTGCACACCTGGCGTAGGAGGTTCGCGGCCTCCTCGTCCTCGCAGCGGGCGATGCCGGCGGTGAACGCCTCGAGCACGACGCGGTCGACGTGCGCGCGACCGCAGCGGATGAGGTGGTCCTGCGCGTCGTTGAAGATGCGGAACGCCTCCTCGCCCTTGGCCTTCGCGGCCCGCTGGAGGCGTCGGGCGGCCGTCTCGATGAGGTGCTGCTCGCGGTCCTCGAACAGGCTCAGCTGCGTGCCGCGGTCGAGCAGGTCGTGCGCGTCGCCGCCGGCGGGTGCCGCGTCGATGAGGCGCTGGATGAGCTGGCTGGCGGCGGTCCGCTCGCGGACCGTGTCGGCAACCGTCTCGGCGACGAACCGGACCATGCCGAACGGGTCGAGCCCGCCGACCTCCTTGGCGTAGGAGGTGAGCAGCTCCTTGCTGAGCAGCTGCAGCATGACGTGGTTGTCGCCCTCGAAGGTCGTGAACACGTCGATGTCGCCGCGCAGGACCGTGAGCCGGTTCTCGGCGAGGTAGCCCGCGCCGCCGCACATCTCGCGCGACTCGTTGATCGCGCGGGACGCGTGCCAGGTCATGATCGCCTTCAGCCCGGCGGCGCGGCCCTCCAGCTCACGCTGCTGCTGCGCGTCGGGCTCGGTGGCGCGCTGCAGCCGGTCCATGCGCGAGACCTGCTGGTTCTGCGCGAAGCGGTACGCGTAGGAGCGGGCGAGCAGCGGCAGCAGACGACGCTGGTGCAGGCGGTAGTCGGCGAGCAGCACCTCCGGCTCGCCGTCCTGGCCGAACTGGCGACGCTGCAGCGCGTAGCGGCCGGCGATGCTGAGCGCGACCTCCGCCGCCGCGAGCGCCGACCCGCCGACGCTGATCCGTCCGCGCACGAGCGTGCCGAGCATGCTGAAGAAGCGTCGGTTCACGTCGTCGATGGGTGAGGAGTAGGTGCCGTCCTCGGCCACGTCGCCGTACTTGTTGAGCAGGTTGACGCGGGGGATGCGCACCTGGTGGAACGCCAGACGTCCGTTGTCGACGCCGCCCAGGCCGCCCTTGTGGCGGTCGTCGCCGACCTCGACGCCCTCGAGCACCTGGCCCTGCTCGTCGCGGAGCGGCACCAGGAAGCAGTGCACGCCGTGGTTCTCGCCGCGGGTGACGAGCTGCGCGTACACCGCGGCCACGGTGGCGTGCGCGGCGGCGTTGCCGATGTAGTCCTTCGTCGCCGACGGCGTGGGGGAGTCGACGACGAACTCCTGCGTCTCGGCGTCGTAGGTGGCGGTCGTCTCGAGGTGCTGGACGTTGCTGCCGTGGCCGATCTCGGTCATCGCGTAGCAGCCGACGAGGTCGAGCTCGATGAGCCGGGGGATCAGGTCGCGGTGCCGCTCGGTGCCGAGGTTCTCGACCGCGCCGCCGAAGAGACCCCACTGCACCCCGGCCTTGACCATGAGCGACAGGTCGAACTGGGCGAGCATCTCGATGCCGGTGACCGCCATGCCGGGGTCACCGCCGCCTCCGTGCTCGGTGCGGAAGCCGGCCGCGGGCACGCCGGTCGGCACGAGGCCGTGCAGCTGGCGCAGGGTGCGCTCGCGTGCGGCGTCGATGTCGAGGTCGAGGTCGTAGGCCAGCTCCATCGCCGCGAGCTCCGTGCGCGACTGCTCGCGCACGTGCCGCCACTTTCCGTCGAGGGCGATGCGGACTTCGTCGGACAGCGTCATGGGCCGAACGCTACTCGCGCTCGGGGGTCCCCGCAGTGCTGTGAGCGAGCCGTCCGCGATCAGGCCGGGGCGACGAAGATCGCGGCTGCGGCGACGTGCCCCAGGTCGCGCTGCGTGCCGTCGAGCTCGACGGCCAGGGTGCCCGCGAAGTCGTGGCGCTCGACGAGCCGCAGCGTCACGCCGAGCGTCATACCGAGGTCGACGAGGTGGCGCAGCAGGGCGGGGTCCTCGTCGGAGACCCGCACGACCCGCAGCCGCGCGGGCGCCTCGACGTCGACGAGGGGGCGTGCGTCGAGGGCGGGCAGGCGGCCGTCCGCGGTCGGGATGGGGTCGCCGTGCGGGTCGAACTCGGGGTGCCCGAGGCGGGCGGAGAGACGCTCGACGAAGTCGTCGCTGACGGCGTGCTCGAGCACCTCGGCCTCGTCGTGCACCTCGTCCCAGGCGTAGCCCAGGTAGTCGACGAGAAAGGTCTCGACGAGGCGGTGACGTCGGACCATCGCGAGCGCGGCCGCGCGGCCGGCGTCGGTGAGGGTGGCGGTGCCGTAGCGCTCGTGGTCGACCAGCCCCGCGGCGGCGAGCTTCTTGAGCGCCTCGGACACGGTCGACGGGGAGACGCCGAACCGCTCGGCGAGCGCCCGCGACGTCACGGGCGAGTCGTCCCACTCCTGGGTGGTCCAGATGACCTTCAGGTAGTCCTGCATCGAGGACGACAGGGCGGAGGCGGGCACCGCTCCAGGGTAGGGGAGGGCGGACGCGTCCCGGGGGCTCACGACCTCCCGCGCGAGTTCGGTCCACCGAACTTGTGTGTTCTGCACCGGGTGGTAGCGTGTCGGGCATGGCGAACATCGCGCACTCCGGCTCCTCGCGGCCGGCCGCTCCGCGGCTCGACGCCGTGCAGCTGCGGCTCCTGCGCTCCGGCCTGGCGCGCACCGTGCTGTTCGTCGGCGGCTTCGTCGCCGTCGTCGCGGTGGGCGGCCAGGTCGGCTGACCCGCCCGTGGTGGTGCGCATAGGGTCGTGGTGCACCCCGACCCGGAGGACCCCATGACCGGATGGACCACGCCCGACCTCTGCGACGACCACCACCCCGACCGTGTGTCGGTCGTGCAGCCCGGGCTTCTGCGCGGCTTCGGTGGACGGGAGGCCTTCGCCGGCCCCGTCGAGACGGTCTCCTGCTTCGAGGACAACTCGCGCGTCAAGGAGCTGGGCGAGCAGCCCGGTGAGGGACGGGTCCTCGTCGTCGACGGCGGCGGCTCGCTGCGCCGGGCCCTCCTCGGCGACCTCATCGCCGCCCGCTACGTCGAGAACGGCTGGGCCGGTCTCGTCATCCACGGCGCCGTGCGCGACGTGGAGGTCCTGCGCGACCTCGACCTCGGTGTCCAGGCCCTGGCGCCCACGCCCGTGCGCACCGAGCGCCGCGGCCTCGGCGACGTCGGCGTCGAGCTGGCCTTCGGGGGCGTCACCGTGCGGCCCGGACAGTGGGTCTACGCCGACGCCACCGGCGTGCTCGTGGCCGAGGGCCGCCTGGACGCGGTGTGAGCGCGGTGCTGGTCGCCCGAGGGGGACCCTTCGCCTGAGATCCCGGTCTCAGCCCTCGCTCCGCGACGGGAGCGGGTGGTACCGTCCGCCTGTCAGTCGACACCATCACTCCACGTGCCTGCCTGCGGGGAAGCCGGTCGAAGTCCGGCGCTGACCCGCAACCGTAGCCCCTGCCGCCCGGCGTCGGGGGGAGCCGGAACACCGCACCGGGCACCCGACCGAATCACGCTGTCGTGGTCGCAGCGGGTCTCCCCCCGAGGGGCGCCCCTGCTCTTTTGCAGCGGGTGAGGACCCCCATGAAGCACCCCCTCCGTCGCGGCATCGTCGCGACCGCCGTCGTCGCCCTCGGCGCCGGCCTCCTGGGCGCCGCCCCGGCCGCCCAGGCCGCTCCGAACTCCTACGCCTACTCCGCGGCGCGGTGGCTGGACGACCAGCTGACCGACGGCGTCGTGCACAACGAGCAGTACGACTTCGACGACCTCGGCCTGACCATCGACGTCTTCCTCGCGCTGCACGACCTCGAGACCCGGACCGCCACGCAGCAGCGCATCGTCGAGGCGCTGGCGTCGAAGGTCGACGAGTACACGACCGGCGGCTCGTTCGCCCCCGACGATCGCTACGCCGGCGCCACGGGCAAGCTCGCCAGCGCGGTCCAGGAGGCGGGCCAGGACGCGACGAGCTTCGGCGGGGTGAACCTGGTCCAGCGCGCCGAGGAGCGCGTGGTCACCGAGGGGACGTCGGCGGGCCGCGCCTCCGACCTGTCGGAGTACGGGGACTTCTCGAACACGATCGGCCAGGCCTGGGTCGTGCGGGCGCTGTCGACGGCGTCGTCGAGCCGCGCGGCGTCGACGGTCGAGTACCTCCTGAAGCAGCAGTGCGCCGACGGTGGGTTCCGGGTGAGCATGGCCGACGAGCAGTGCGGGACGCCTGGTGCCGAGCAGGGCCCGACCGTCGACGCCACCGCCTTCGCCCTCCAGGCCCTGGGGGTCGCGCGCGAGCACGGGATCAGCGGTCTCGACGACGACGTCGCCGAGGCCACCGACTGGCTCCTGCGGACGCAGGCCGCCGACGGCTCCTTCAGCGACGGCGGGACCGCCAACACGAACAGCACGGGCCTGGCGGCCGCGACGCTGCGCGCGGTCGGCCAGGTCGGTCGCGCCGGCGCCGCCGCGTCGTGGATCGTGAGCAAACAGGTCACCGACGCCAAGGCCGAGGACACCGCGCTGGGCAACGAGATCGGCGCGATCGCCTACGACGACGCAGCCCTGCAGACCGGGCTCGAGAAGGGCATCCCGGTCGAGGCGCGTGACCAGTGGATCCGCGCGACGGCACAGGCCGCCGTCGGTGTCGACGCCCAGCTGCCGCCCGCGACGTTCACGGTGACAGCCCCCACGGGCTACGTGGCGGGCGGAAGCACCGTGGCCGTGCGGGCCACCGGTCTCGCCTCCGGCGAGAAGGCTCGGGTGGTCCTGGCGGGCGGAGGCGCCGTCAGCGTCTTCGCGAACGCCGACGGCCTGGCGACGGCCTCGGTGAAGGCCCCGGCGCGGACGGGGACCGTGCGCGCGACGGTCACCGGCTCGCGCAGCAACCGGGTCGGCTCGACGTCGGTGCGCGTGCTCGCCGCGTCGGCCCGCTTCCCGGCGAGCGTCGGCGCGACGTCGGTGAAGGTCAACGGCAAGGTCCGGGTGAACGCCCGCGGCCTCGCGGCCGGCGAGCCGGTGCGCGTCTACTACCGCAGCCGCTACGTGGCGACCGGCACGGCGTCGAGCACGGGACGATTCACGACCGTCATCGGCGTGGGGCCCGCGACCGGACGCAAGACCGTGTTCGTCCGTGGTCTCACCGACACGCGCCAGGGCACGGCCACGCTCACGGTGGTCCGATGACCCGACGGCTCCTGGCCGCGCTGGTCGCCACCCTGCTCGGGGTGGCGACCGGCGCGGTCGTCGTGCAGGCGCCGGCGCAGGCTGCGGCCTGCGCGCAGGGCGACGGGGTGACCGTCGTGGTCGACCCCCACCAGCTCGGCGGCGGCGTGAGCACCACCTGCGTCCCGGGCTCGGGCAGCAAGGCGTCCGCCGCCTTCACCGCGGCCGGTGTCTCGATGCAGCGAGCCGCTCGCGAGCGGGGCTTCGTCTGCCGGGTCAACGCGCTGCCCGCCGACGCCGGCTGCGTGCAGGCGTCGCCCGCCGACGCGTACTGGTCGCTCTGGGTGTCCACCGGCAACGGGTCGTGGAGCTACGCGCAGATCGGGGTCGACGGACTCGACGTCCCGCGGGGCGGCTGGGTCGCGTGGAGCTGGCAGGGCCAGGCGAGCCGCGCGCAACCCGGCGTCTCCCCGGTCGGCGCGGCGGCCGTCCAGCCGTCGGCGCGACCGACCGGCAGCACCGGCGGGTCGCGTGGTCCGAGCAGCTCCGAGGGCCGGGGCGGCTCCGGCGCGTCGGGCGACGGTGGCGCCTCGGCGGGGACCCCGTCGTCCGGTCGTGCGACGGGCTCGTCGAAGGACGCGGAGCAGAAGTCCCGCGACGGCGCCAAGGACGCCGGCGACGACGAGGACGAGAAGCGTGCGCGCGACGACGAGCGCGCGCGACGGACGGCCCCCTCGGCGACGCCGTCGTCGAGTGACGCTGCGAGCGCAGGGATCGGCGACGAGACCCGAGCCACGTCGGCCCACGCCGGCTCGGGTGCACCCGTCGGGACGCTCGTGGCCGTCGGCGTCGTCCTCGCCCTGCTGGGCGCGGCCGGCGTCGTCGCCCGGCGGCGGAGGGACGACCGCTCCTGACCTCCCCGGCGCGCGACCTGCACCCCGGAGCCTGGTGGCTCTGGGCGCTCGGTCTTGCCGCGGCGGCCTCGTTCACGCTCAACCCGTTCGTGCTGGCGGTCGTCGGCGCGGTCGTGTCGGTGGTCGTCGTGGCGCGTCGCGGTGACGCGCCCTGGGCGCTGTCGTACCGGTTCTACGTCTACTTCGCGCTGTTCGTCGTCGTGCTGCGGGTGCTCTACCGGATCGTGCTGGGCGGTGGCGCCGTCGAGGGCGAGACGGTCCTGCTCCACCTGCCCGAGATCCCGCTCCCCGACGTCGCGCGCGGCATCCAGCTGCTCGGCGACGTGACGGCGGTGTCGCTGCTCGGCGCCCTCTACGACGGCATGCGGCTCGGCGCGATCATCCTGTGCGTCGGTGCCGCCAACTCCCTGGCCAACCCCCGACGGCTGCTCGCCGCGGTGCCGCCCGCGTTCTACGAGGTCGGTACCGCTGTGGTGGTCTCGCTGTCGGTGTTCCCGCAGCTCGCGGAGAGCGTGCAGCGCGTGCGTCGGGCGCGCCGGCTGCGGGGCGACGCGAGCCGGGGCGTCCGGTCGCTGCGGCGCGTGGTCGTGCCCGTGCTGGAGGACGCCCTGGAACGGTCCATGACGCTCGCCGCCGGCATGGACGCACGCGGCTACGGCCGCACGGGCGGTGCGACACGGGCGCAGCGGCTCGTCACGGGCGGGCTCATGCTCGGCGGGCTCGGCGCCCTCTGCGTCGGCGCCTACGCCTACCTCGACGGGACCGCACCCCGTGTGCTCGCCGGACCGGTCCTCGTCCTGGGGCTGTTGCTCGCCGCCGCGGCGCTGCGCTCGGCCGGTCGTCGCGTGCGCCGCACCCGCTACCGCCCCGACCGCTGGCGTCCGGCGGAGGTGCTGACCGCGCTGTGCGGCGTCGTCGTCGCGGTGGGCGTCGACCGCGCCTTCGACCTCGACCCGTACGTCGTCGTGCCCGACCTGGGATCATGGCCCACGGTCAGCCTGCCGGTGCTGCTCGTCGTGCTCGTGGGCGTGCTGCCCGCCTTCCTGACGCCACCGCCCTCGACCGACGTCGCGGGCCCGTCCAGCCACGACCCGACCGACGACGACCCGAGCGACCACGACGAGGGGGAGGTGCCCCGTGCTCGAGCTGCGTGACGTGACCTTCTCCTACGACGACGCTGGGCCGACGCTCAAGGACGTCGACCTCGTGCTGCCCGACGGCGAGCTGCACCTGGTGTGCGGTCGCACCGGGTCGGGCAAGTCGACGCTGCTCGGTCTGTTCAACGGGCTGGTCCCGCACTTCAGCGGTGGTCTGCTCGAGGGCGACGTGCTCGTCGACGGCGCCTCGATCATCGGCACGCCGCCCCGCGAGCTCGCCCACCTCGTGGGGTACGTGCCGCAGGACCCGGCGGCGGGCTTCGTCAGCGACGTCGTCGAGGACGAGCTGGCGTACGGCATGGAGCAGCTCGGCCTCGACCCGCAGACCATGCGTCGGCGCGTCGAGGAGACGCTCGACCTGCTCGGCATCGCCGACCTGCGCCGCCGGTCGTTGCGGACGCTGTCGGGCGGCCAGCAGCAGCGGGTCGCGATCGGCGCGGTCCTCACGATGCACCCGCGGATGCTCGTGCTCGACGAGCCGACGTCGGCGCTCGACCCGACCGCGGCCGAGGACGTCCTGGCGACGGTGGCTCGACTCGTGGCCGACGTCGGGCTCGGCGTGGTGGTCGCGGAGCACCGGATGGAGCGCGTGGTGCCGTTCGCGGACCGGCTCGTCGTGGTCGAGCACGGCCACGTCCGCTCGGGCGAGCCGGCCGACGTGCTGCGCGACAGCCCGGTCGCCCCGCCCCTGGTGGAGCTCGGCCGCCTCGCCGGCTGGGACCCGCTGCCGCTCACGGTGCGCGACGCGCGGCGGCGGTCCGCCCCGCTGCGCGAGCGGATCGGTCCCGCACCCGTGCGGGGCCCACGACGTCCCGTGGGGGCACCGGTGCTGCGGGCCGACGGCGTGTGCGTCGACTACCGCCGCCACCGCGCGGTCGACGCCGTCGACCTGACCGTGAGGGCCGGCGAGGTCGTGGCGCTCATGGGACGCAACGGCTCGGGCAAGTCGTCGCTGCTGTGGGCGCTGCAGGGCGGGGTCAAGCGGTCCGCCGGGCGGGTCGCGGTGGGGGCGGAGGCGCTCGACCCCGCCGGACTCGCCCCGGCAGCGGCCCGGGCGCAGGTCGGTCTCGTGCCGCAGACCGCGTCGGACCTGCTCTACCTGGAGAGCGTCGACGAGGAGTGCGCCGCGGCCGACGCGCACACCGACGGGGCCGACGGGCGGTGCCGCGCGCTGCTCGACCGGCTGGCCCCCGGGATCGACGGCGACCAGCACCCGCGCGACCTGAGCGAGGGCCAGCGGCTGTCGCTCGTCCTGGCGATCGTGCTCACCGCGGCTCCGCGGCTGCTGCTGCTCGACGAGCCGACCCGCGGACTCGACTACTCGGCCAAGACCCAGCTCGCCGACATCCTGCACGCGCAGGCGGCCGAGGGCCGAGGCGTGGTGGTGTCGACCCACGACGTGGAGTTCGTGGCGCTCGTCGCCGACGCCGTCGTGGTGATGGCCGAGGGCGAGGTCGTGTCGGCCGGCGACGTCGGCAAGGTGCTGGCGGAGTCCCCGGCGTTCGCACCGCAGACGGCCAAGGTGCTCGGCCCCGGCTGGCTCACGGTCGCCGACGTGGCGGGAGCGACCTCGTGACGTCGCGGCTCACGCCCCGCTCGGCGCTCGTGCTCGGGGTCGCGTCGCTCGCGGGGCTCGTCATGTTCCTGTGGCCGCTGTTCGTGCAGCCGGAAGCAGGGGCGACCCGCGTCGACCAGCCGTTCATCTTCATGGCGCTGCTGCCGATCGTCGTGCTGGTCGTCGTCGCCGAGCTGACCGAGGGCGGCATGGACGCCAAGGCGCTGGCGATGCTGGGCGTGCTGACCGCCGTCAACGCGGCACTGCGCCCGCTCGGAGCCGGCACCGCCGGCATCGAGACCGTCTTCTTCGTGCTCGTCCTCGCCGGCCGGGTCTTCGGCCCCGGGTTCGGGTACGTCCTCGGGTGCACGTCGCTGTTCGCGTCGGCGCTGCTGACGTCGGGCGTGGGGCCCTGGCTGCCCTTCCAGATGATGTGCGCGGCCTGGATCGGCCTGGGCGCGGGGCTGCTCCCGCGACGTGTGACGGGCCGCGCGGAGATCGCGATGCTCGTCGTCTACGCGGTGGTCGTCGCCTATGCGTTCGGCATGCTGATGAACCTGTCGTCGTGGCCGTTCCAGCTGGGGATCGCCGTGCCCGGGTCCGACCGGACGCTGCAGCTCGTGCCCGGCGACCCGGTGGGGGAGAACCTGCACCGCTTCCTGCTCTACAACCTGCTCACGTCGACGTGGGGCTGGGACACGGGACGGGCGATCACCAACGCCCTGCTCGTGGGGATCCTCGGGCCTCCTGTGCTGACGACGCTGCGCCGTGCGGCACGCCGCGCCCGCTACGGACAGCCGGCCGTCGAGGTCGCCGGCCGGTGAGGGTCCGTGGGTCGGCGAGGATGGTGGGCATGCGCTTGTCGTCCCGCCCCGTCCTGGTGCTCGCCGTGCTGCTCGGCGGCCTCCTCGCCCCAGGCGCTCCGGCCTCGGCCTCCGCCAGCACCGACTCCGGCTCGACCGCTGCGTGCACCGCCGAGGACGTCGTGGTCGTCGTCGAGCCGGCCTCGCTCGGTGGTGGGCCCGACGTGCGCTGCGCGACCGGCCTGGCCGCCGACGCCGTCGCGCAGGACGCGTTGGTCGCGGCCGGGCACGACCTGGTGGAGACCAGCGGGTCGACGCCCTTCCTGTGCCGGGTCGACGGCCGGCCCGGGCCCGACGAGGAGCGGTGCGGAGCGTCGCTGTCCGGGTCGGGCTACTGGGCCTTCCTGCTCGCCGACGAGGGAGGCGACTGGACGTTCGCGCAGACCGGGCTGCGCGAGCAGCGCGTGCAGCCGGGGCAGTTCGTGGCCCTGCGCTACCAGCTGCTGGCCGACGGCGAGGACGTGCCGGTGCAGACCCGGCCGACCGCCGAGACACGGGAGCGGACACCGCGCGCGGCGGAGGTCGAGGAGCACGACGCGCTGCGTCCCTCGGGCGCCGAGACCGCGGTGACGGTCGCGCTGGCCCTCGTCCTCCTCGCCGTCGTGGTCGGCATCGTCGTCGTCGCCCGGCGGCGCCGGCCGTGACCGGGCGCCACCGTCGGGTCGGCACACTGGTGCCATGACGGCGACGCGCCAGGGCGACCACACGGTCCGGTTCGACTGGGGACCCACCGGCGGTCTCGCCGTGGGCGAGGGCGCCGACGTCGCGGTCGTCGTCGACGTGCTGTCCTTCACCACCGCCCTCGGGGTGGCCGTCGAGCGCGGCGCCGTGGTGGTGCCGTACCCGGCAGGTCGACCGGACGCCGCCGCGGTGGCCGCCCAGACCGGCGCCGTGCTGGCCCCTGGATCGCGCGGGAGCACGACGCCGACGACACGGTCGTGGCGGTGGTCGCCGCCGGCGAGCGGTGGCCCGACGGGACGTTGCGGCCGGCCGTCGAGGACCTCTGGGGTGCCGGCGCGGTGCTCGCCGCGCTCGAGGACTTCGACTGGCCCGGCCTGTCGCCCGAGGCCGCCCTGGCCGCCGACGCCTACCGGCTCGTGCGGGAGCGGGAGTCGTCGCACCTGCACGCGTGCGCGAGCGGTCTCGAGCTGGTGGCGGCGGGCTGGGAGGCCGACGTCGACGTCGCCGCGCAGGTGGGGTCGAGCAGCGTCGTCCCCGTGCTCAGCGACCGTGGATTCGTCCCAGCGCCATAAAGTCGAAAAGGACTTGGACGTTATTTCTGACTTTCGTCCATAAAGCCTCCGCCCGGTGTCGCGACTTTCGCTGCGGGCGCGATAATCTGCGCCTATGGCAAAAAAGACCGTGGAAAAGTTCTACTCCGACCTGAGCGGTGACGAGATCGACACCCCGTCGCCCACCGTGGCCTTCACCTTCGACGGGGTCGGCTACGAGGTCGACCTCACCGAGGCCGAGCGGCAGACCTTCGCCGACGCCGTGGCGCCCTACGTCGCCGTCGGTCGCCGCGCCGGTCGCGCCTCCGGCCGCAGCAGCTCCTCGCGCCGTTCGTCGTCCTCGTCGTCCGCGTCGTCGGTCGACGCGAAGGCCGTGCGCGAGTGGGCGCAGGAGCAGGGACTCGACGTCCCCGCCCGCGGCCGCGTCCCCTCCTCGCTCATCGAGGCCTACCAGTCCGCGCACTGACCGTCGCCACGACCACGCGGCCGGGTCGGGCTCCTCGAGGAGCCCGACCCGGCCGCGTTCGCGTCGGGCGGCGTCGTCGGGCTCTCAGGCCGTCGGCCGATCGACGTGGCGCTGCGCCATGCTCGACAACGCACCACGGCCCCCCGCAACGAGCGCTGGGGGCCGTGGCACGTGGCGGAGGATCGGGGGCTCCGTCGGTCGCTGGCGCTCCCTCCTCCCCGAATCCGCTAGCCCGGATCAGAGGTCAAGAACCCCTCGGCGTGGCACGCGAACGGAAGAACCCCTCGACATCGAGATGCCGAGGGGTTCTTGACCTCTGCGGAGGATAGGGGACTCCGTCCCTCGCTGGCGCTCGCTCCTCCTCGAATCCGCAACCCTTGATGTCGATCGAAGCCCCTCGGCGCCATCGGGCATGACGAAGCCCCCGGGCTCTGGTGAGCCGAGGGGCTTCGTTCGACGCGGAGGATAGGGGATTCGAACCCCTGAGAGCTTTCACTCAACCCGCTTTCCAAGCGAGCGCACTAGGCCACTATGCGAATCCTCCGCGGACGAGCGTACCGGTCGCATCCCGCGTGGAACGCACCGGGTGCGCCCCCGTATGCTGGGCGCAGCCCCTCGCGTGGCGCTATCTCACCCAACTCCCCCAGGGCCGGAAGGCAGCAAGGGTCAGTGGGCTCTGGCGGGTGCGCGAGGGGTCCTTCACGTCCGCGACCGTCGTCGGCCGGCGCCTGGGTCATCCGTCGGACCGATGTCTCTGCGTTCACGTAGCGATGGCCAAGCGAACGCAGACAGATCCGTCGCCACGGCCCGCACCACGACGCCCCCGACCGCTGTGCGGCCGGGGGCGTCGGGAGTGGGTGCAGATCAGCCGATCGGGTCGACGACGCCGTGGTCGGTCACCGTCGACGCGAGGCGCGCCAGGTGCTCCGAGCCGTCGCCGAGGGTGTGGTCGATCGCGGTGAGCCGGCTCGTGTAGTGGCCCACCGAGTACTCGGCGGTCATGCCGATGCCGCCGTGCAGCTGGATCGCCTCCTGGCCGATGTGCCGGCCGGCGCGCGAGACCTGCAGCTTCGCGCGCGACGCCGCCTCGACGGCTCGCTCGGGCTCGTCCTGCAGCACCAGCGTCGCCCACGTGACCGTGCTGCGGACCAGCTCCGCCGACACGTACAGGTCGGCGGCCCGGAAGGTCAGCGCCTGGAACGTGTTCAGCGTGACGCCGAACTGCTTGCGCGTCTTGAGGTACTCGGTCGTGATGCGCAGGGCGACGTCGATCGCGCCGACCGCCTCGTGGCCGAGCGCGACCTGGCCGCGCGCGACCGCGAGGGCCACCGCGTCGGCCGCGTCGGCCGACGGGTCGCCGAGCGGCGTGGCCGCGGCACCGTCGAACGCCACGCGCGCCGCGCGACCACCGTCGTGCGTGCGGTAGCCGGTGCGCTCCACGCCGTCGGTCGACGGGTCGACGAGGAACACGCCGACGCCGGCGTCGGTGCGGGCCGTGACGACCAGCAGGTCGGCGCGGACGCCGTGCAGCACCGGCTCCTTGACGCCGGACAGCGTCCAGGCGTCACCGGACTGCGTCGCGACGACCGCGTCGGCGATGTCGTGGTGGGCGAAGGAGAGCACGAGCGCTCCCTCGGCGACGCGGCCGATCACGTCGGACCGCTGCTCGGGCGAGCCGAGGTCGGCGACCAGGCCCGCGGCCAGGATCGTCTCGAGGTACGGCTCGGGCGCGAGCACGCGTCCGATCTCCTCGGCGACGATCGAGACCTCCACCGGTCCGGCGCCGAAGCCACCGTCCTCCTCGGCGAACGGCAGGCCCAGCGCGCCGACCTCGGCCAGCTGGCGCCACACGTCCTCGGAGAAGCCCGGGTCGGTCTTGGTGATCTCGCGACGGGTCTCCGTCGAGTCGTAGCTCTTGCTCAGCAGGCCGCGGACGGCGTCGCGCAGCGCGGTCTGCTCGGAGTCGAGGGTGAAGTCCATGGCTGCCTCACAGTCCCAGGATGGTCTTGGCGATGATCTGACGCTGCACCTCGTTGGAGCCGCCGTAGATCGACGCCTTCCGGTAGTTGAGGTACTGCGGGGTGCTGACGCGGGCCCAGTCCGGCACGCCGGAGCCGTCGCTGGCGCCCGACGCGAGCGAGAGCGGCCCGGCCAGGTCGACGTACAGCTCGGTGACGGCCTGCTGCAGCTCCGTGCCGCGCAGCTTCAGCACCGACGAGGCCGGGTGCGGCTTCCCGTCGGCCGAGTGCGCGACGACGCGCAGCGCCGTCAGCTCGAGCGCGAGCAGCTCGTTCTCGAGACCGGCGACGCGCGTGGCGAGCACCGGGTCGCCGGCGATGCGGTCGCCGGCGAGCTCCTTGGCGGCGGCGAGCCAGCGCTTCGTCGACCCGACCGGCGCCACGCCGACGCGCTCGTTGCCGAGCAGGAACTTCGCGTAGTCCCAGCCGCGGTTCTCCTCGCCGACGAGGTTCTCGGCCGGGACGCGGACGTCCTCGAAGAAGACCTCGTTGACCTCGTGGCCGCCGTCGATGAGCTCGATGGGGCGCACCGTCAGACCCGGGGAGGTCATGTCGATCAGCAGGAAGGAGATGCCCTGCTGCCTCTTCGGCGCCTCGGGGTCGGTGCGCACGAGCGTGAAGATCCAGTCGCCGTACTGGCCGAGCGTGGTCCACGTCTTCTGGCCGTTGACGACGTACTCGTCGCCCTCGCGGCGGGCGACGGTGCGCAGCGACGCGAGGTCGGAGCCGGCGTCGGGCTCGGAGAAGCCCTGCGACCACCAGATGTCGAGGTTCGCGGTCGCCGGGAGGAAGCGCTCCTTGACCTCCTGCGAGCCGAACGCGGCGATGACCGGGCCGACCATGGAGGCGTTGAACGCGAGCGGCGCGGGCACGCTGGCGAGCTGCATCTCCTCGTGCCAGATGTGGCGCTGCAGCGGGGTCCAGTCCTTGCCGCCCCACTCGACGGGCCAGTTCGGCACGGCGAGCCCGGCAGCGTTCAGGATCTGCTGCGTCTCGACGATCTGGTCCTTCGTCAGCTCACGGCGGGCCGCGACGGTGTCGCGGATGGACTGCGGGACCTGGGTGGTGAAGAACGTGCGCATCTCCTCGCGGAACGCGGCGTCCTCCTCGGACAGGCGAAGCTTCATGGCAACTCTCCGGTCAGTAAGCGCTTGCTTAGTCAGCACGATACGCCCTGCCCCGTCAGCCTGCCAGGGCCCCACGACGTCGGCCCGGTGAACGGGTCGGGGTCAGCCGCGGCGACCGCGTCCGGTGCGGGCGCGGAGGGGTCCGACCAGACGGGGACCGGCCAGGCGACGCTCCAGTCGGCGGGCCTCGTGGCCGAGCGGCTGCGCGACGTACTGCCCGAGCAGCACGCCGGACGCGAGGGCGATGGCGATGCCCGCCGCCGTGATCATCGGCAGCAGCCCGCTGATGTCCTCGCCCGCGAGGAGCGAGAGCGCCCGGTAGATCGACAGACCGGGCAGCAGCGGGACGATGCAGGAGACCACCACCACGAGCGGCGGCACGCGGAAGTTGCGCGCCATGTAGTAGCCGAGGAAGCCGATCGTGAACGCCGCGACTCCCGCGGCGCCCGGCCGGCCGACGTCGGACTGCGTCACCAGCAGGAAGGCCCCGGACGTCAGCGCCGCCAGCAGGGCGATCGGCGTCACGATGCGCTTCGGGGAGTAGGCCGACACCGCGAACGCCCCGGCGGTGACGCCCGCGCCCAGCATCACACCCGGCAGCTGCCCCAGGCCGGAGGCGCCCGGGTCGATGCTCAGGTCGAGCCCGAGCCACCCGCCCACGTGCAGGCCCGCGGAGACACCGACGATGATGCCGACGGTCGCGATCATCACCTCCATGAGACGCGCGTTGGCCGTGATGGTGAACCCGGTCAGGGCGTCCTGGATCGCGCCGATGAAGCCCAGACCGGCCAGCAGCATGACGATCGCCGCCGTGACCACGACCGACGGGTCGACGGGGGCCGGCGACGCGGCGACGGCCACGGCGATGAGCGTGCCGACGAGTGCGCCGGCGACCTGGGAGTAGAAGAACGGCAGCCGCAGTCGCTCGATCCGGCGCTGCACGACCTCGATGACCGATCCCGCGACCGCGGCCACCGCGAGCACGATCCAGGTGCCGCCCAGCAGCAGCGCGATCCCGGCGCCGGTCACGCCCCAGCTGGCGGTGATCGCCCAGCGGGGGCGCGGGTGGCCGGTCGAGGCGATCCTCAGCACCGACGAGGCCGCCTCGTCACGGTCGATCTCGCCGGCGAGGAGTGCCCGGACCAGCAGGTCGACCGCCGTCAGGTCGGCGTAGTCGACCTCGCGGTGCGTCACGTGCCGCCGCATGACGATGGGCGTGTCGTCGACGCTCTCCTGGTGGCTGAGGGTCAGCGACGTGAACGTGACGTCGACGAGCGTGTGCCGCAGCCCGAGGTGGTGCGTCACCGACGCCATGGTGGCGGTCACGTCGGCCGCGCCGGCCCCGTTCGACAGCAGCAGCTCCCCGATCCTCAGGGCGAGGTCGAGCGTGCGCTGCACGTCCTTGGTGTCGCTCACGGGCACCATGGTGACGGGTGCGGCGCGGCGACGTCGTGGCGGCCACGGCGTCGGCTGCCGTACCCTTCGGCTCTCGGTACTCTCAGGGTCGAGGAGGTCACACCATGTCGGACATCGTGGACGACGGACTGGACGGGCGGCTCGCGGCGATCGCGCAGCAGCTCGCCGCCGAGGACACCCCGGAGAGCACCGCCGACCGGCTCACGACCCTGGCGCTGGAGCTCGTGCGCGGTGCCAGCGACGCGGGTGTCTCGCTCGTGCGGGGCCGGGGCCGCGTGGAGACCGTGGCGCCCACGAGCGACCTCGTCGCGTGGGCCGACGACCTGCAGCACGAGCTGTCCGAGGGTCCCTGCGTCGACGCCCTGCACGCCGACGAGGTCGACGTCCCCGACCTGGCCGCCGACCCGCGCTGGCCGTCGTGGCGCCCGGACGTGGTGGGCAAGGGCGTGCGCTCGATGTTCTGCGTGCAGCTGGCGCTGGCCGACCGCGAGCTCGGCGCCCTCAACCTCTACGCGACCGAGCCCGAGGCCTTCGACGAGGCCGACCGGATCGCCGCCCGCCACCTGGCGAGCCACGCCGCCATCGCCATCGCGTCGGCCCGCGAGCGCAGCACCCTGCAGGAGGCGCTCGCCACCCGCACCGTGATCGGGCAGGCCGAGGGCATCCTCATGGAGCGCTTCGGCGTCGACGCCGACCAGGCCTTCGGCGTGCTCGTGCGCTACTCCCAGCACCGCAACGAGAAGCTGGCGGTCGTCGCGAGCGAGGTCGTGCGCACGCGCACGCTGCCCGACGACGTCTGAGCGCTCACGGACGCGCGAGGTCACGTCGGCTCCGGGCCGTCCCGCTCGTCCGGGGCCTGCTCGGGGAGCTCCCCGTTCTCCACCAGGTGGCGTGCGACGTCGCGCAGCTTGAGGTTGAGGTGCTGCGAGTGCCGCACGAGGACGCCGAACGCGCGCTCCACCGACAGGTCGTAGCGCTCCACGAGCATCCCGATCCCGATGCCGATGAGACGGCGGACAGTCAAGGCACGGGGCAGGCCGTCGCGGTCGAGCGCGACCGCGAGGGCCGACGACGCCACCGTCGCGACCTCGCCGAACGCGGCGACCTCGGCGTCGGAGAACGCGTCGGTGCGGTCGGCGTGCACGGCCAGCACGCCGGGCGGTCGGTGCATCGTCTGCACGGGTGCGACCAGGACGGAGCACACCCCCAGCCCGACCAGCGTGGTCGACCAGGTCGGCCAGCGGGCGTCGAGGGACGTGTCGCGGACGACGACGATGTTCTCGGCGAGGTCGTCGGGGCCAGGGCCTCCGGCGATCCCCAGGGCGACCGACGCCAACGTCGTCGACGTGACGACCAGGTCGTCGACGTCGTGCGGCGTCGCCATGGCGAGGCCACCGTGCGGTGTCCCGGCGGCGGTCGCCGCGAGCGTCACGACGTGACGCGCCAGCTCGGGCGTCGTGGGGGGTCCGTCACGGAGCGGGTCCGGCGGAACGGGGGAGTGGGTCAGGGCGACCACCTCCAGGCGTGCGAGGTCGTCGGCTGCTGCTCAACCGAGGGACAGCGAACCACATGGGTGCGGTGCGTCCCTCGACCGGGTCACTCCTAGTCGATCAGACCCTCCGCGCGGGCCTCCTCCACCAGGCGGCGCACGTTCTCCGTCCGCCCGCAGTCGGCGTCGATCTGCTGGTTGCGCTCCGTCGCGAACGCCTCGCCGAGCCGGGCGAGGACCTCGGGGCCGAGCTCCTCGCGCGCCGGGTTGAGGATCGTCAGCTCCTCCTCGGTGAGGTGGTGGCTGATCAGGCGGGTCAGCTCCTCGACGGCGTCGTCGAACTTCTGGGTGTCGGTCGAGGCGCACTCGAGGACGGCCAGGAGCGCCTCGTTGCCCTCGGCGTGCTCGTGCTCGCCGTGGTCGGCCTCGTGGGCGTCCACGGCGCGCCGCTTCTTCAGCTGCGGGTACACGTGCCGCTCCTCCGCCTCGGCGTGCGCGACGTGCAGGGCCGCGAAGGCCTGGCGGACGGCATCACGGTCCGACGCGGTGCTGCGCAGCTGGCGCAGCAGGTCCTCGAAGCGACGGTGGTCGTCGAGGATCAGGTCGACGACGTCGCCCGAGACGGGCCGGCCCAGGTCGATGGTGGTGTCGATGCTCATGCGGCGAGCGTAGGCACGGGGGAGACCCTGCGCACGTCGGCGCATGGCCGGCGCCGCCCCGGGTACGGCGTGCACATGACCCGTCTCCTGGAGACCGCGCGCGACCGTCCCGGCGTCGTCGTGCTGAGCGTCGACGACGACCGGGACCGCCAGCAGCTGCTCGCCCTCGAGGACGCGCCCGACCGCGACGCCGTGCTCTGCCTGGTGCCGGCCGACGTGGACCCGCCGGCGGACACGCAGGCTGCGTGGCACCGGCTGGCCCGACGGCGGTTCGTGCTGGTCCTGCGACACGACGGCGTGTGGTGCCGTGCGCGACGTCAGGACGTGCCCGACGGCCTCGGCGCGGTGTCGACGGTGGCCCGGTGGGTCGCCCGCCGCACCGAGCCCGGTCTGCGGCTCATGCTGCTCGAGCCCGACGTCGGTGAGTCCGGCGCCGGCGGACCCGCACCCGACGTCCTCGGCCGGTCCGAGATGCATGGCTTCCGGATCCGGGGGAACGTCGAGGTCACGACCTTGACCGAAGGAGTCCGCATGACCCTCGCGCCCGATGCACCCCTGCCCGACCCCGACGTCGAGCCGGTCGAGCCGACCGACCCCGACGACGTGCCCGAGGTCCCCCTCGAGCCGACCCCCGCCCCCGACGAGACAGGTATCCGATGAGCGACGGCTTCCCCGCCCAGCAGCAGGACCCGCCCGGCAGCACCGCGGCGATGGACCCTCGACCCGACCACGGCGAGGAGTCCTACGTCGGCCACGGCAGGCTCGAGGGCAAGGTCGCGCTCGTGACCGGTGGTGACTCCGGCATCGGCCGCGCCGTCGCGATCGCCTACGCCCGCGAGGGCGCCGACGTCGCCTTCACGTACCAGCCCGAGGAGGCCGACGACGCCGCCGAGACCGCGCGGTGGGTCGAGGACGCCGGCCGTCGCGCGCTCGCCGTCGAGGTCGACCTGCGCGATCGTGCGGCGTGCGACGACGTCGTGGCCCGCACGGTCGACGAGCTGGGTGGCCTCGACGTGCTCGTGAACAACGCCGGCTACCAGATGGCGCGCGAGGAGGGCATCGAGGCGATCACCGACGAGAACCTCGACCGGGTCCTCAAGACCAACCTGTACGCCACCTTCTGGCTCACGCGGGCGGCCGTGCCGCACCTGCGCGAGCGTCGCGGGAGCGTCGTGAACAACACGTCGATCCAGGCGTACGAGCCCTCGACGTCGCTGCTGGACTACGCGTCGACGAAGGCCGCGCTCAACAACCTCACGGTCAACCTCGCCGCCGAGCTCGGCGGCGACGGCATCCGCGTGAACGCTGTGGCGCCCGGCCCGATCTGGACCCCGCTGCAGCCCGCCACCCAGCCTCCGGAGAAGCTCGAGCAGTTCGGCTCCGACACCCCGCTCGGTCGCGCCGGGCAGCCCGCCGAGGTCGCGCCGGCCTTCGTGTTCCTGGCCTCCGAGCGCGACGCGAGCTATGTCTCTGGCACCGTGCTCGGGGTGACCGGCGGCAAGCCGGTCTTCTGAGCCGCCACCCACCGAGGAGGACGCCATGCCCGCAGGCAAGGACGCACGCGACGAGCCGTCGCTGAAGAACCCCGAGATGTACGAGGCGCTGCGCGACGACGGCGCCTCGAAGGAGAAGGCGGCGCGGATCTCCAACGCCGCCGCGCGCGACGGCAAGAAGACCGTCGGGAAGCGCGGCGGGGAGTCCGGGTCGTACGAGGACTGGACGGTCGAGGAGCTGAAGGACCGGGCCAAGGAGCTCGGCGTCGAGGGCTACTCCGACCTGCGCAAGGACGACCTCATCGAGAAGCTCCGGAACCACTGACGGCCGACCTCCCCGCACCTACCGCCCGGAAAGGGGCATGGGCTGGGAGGATGGCGTCATGAGCGACGCCGCCCCGGACCCGTCCGCGCCCGAGCCGGCGCAGCCGGGCATCGGCGACCTCACGGCCGGAGCGCTGGTGTTCGGCTCGTCCGCGGCGGTGCTCGTGGTCGAGATCGTGGCGCTGCGGCTCCTCGCTCCCTACCTGGGGCTGACACTGGAGACGTCGACGACCGTCATCGGTCTGGCCCTCGCGGCGATCGCGGCAGGCTCGTGGGCCGGCGGCCGCGCCGCCGACCGCATCGACCCCCGCAGCGCCGTCGCCCCGCTCCTCGGCGTGTCGGGCGTCGTGGTGGCGCTGACGCCGTTCGCCGTCCGCGCGGCTGCCGAGCCGGGCTCGTCGGCGCTGCTGTTCCTGGTCGCGGCCGCGACGATCGTCGTGCCCGGCGCGCTGCTGTCGGCGGTCACGCCGATGGTCACGAAGCTGCTCCTGCACGACCTCGGCGAGACCGGGACCGTCGTGGGCCGACTCTCGGGCATCGGCACCGTCGGTGCCATCGTCGGCACCGTCCTCACCGGGTTCGTGCTCATCTCCCACGTGCGCGTGAGCGCCATCCTCGTCGGCCTCGGCGTGCTCCTCGGCGTCGCCGCCGCGGCGTTCGAGCTGCGTCGACGCGGCCCGGCGGTCGGGCTGCTCGCCGTCGGCGGCGCCCTGCTGGCCGGGGGGACCGCGGGGCTCGTGCCGAGCGGCTGCGAGGTCGAGACCACCTACCACTGCGCGACCGTCGAGGCCGCCGGCAGCAGCACCGGCGGCCGGCTCCTCGTGCTCGACGGCCTGCGGCACTCCTTCGTCGACCTCGACGACCCCACGTACCTCGAGTTCTCCTACACGCGTGCCTACGCGGCGGCGATCGACGCGATGTTCCCGGGCGACGGTCCGCTGAGGGCCCACCACCTGGGCGCCGGCGGCGTGACGATGCCGCGCTGGCTCGCCGCCACCCGGCCGGGCAGCACGAGCGTCGTCTCCGAGATCGACGGCGGCGTGGTCCAGCTCGACCGCGAGGACCTCGGGCTGCGCACCAGCCGGGCCCTGCAGGTGCGTGTGGAGGACGGTCGGCTCGGCATGCGCGACGTCGACGCGGGCAGCCTCGACCTCGTCGTCGGCGACGCGTTCGGCGGAGTCAGCGTGCCGTGGCACCTGACGACCCTCGAGATGCTCGACGAGGTGCACCGTGCCCTGGACGGCGACGGCGTGTACGTGCTCAACCTCATCGACCACGGCCGGCTGCGGCTCGCCCGGGCCGAGGCGCGCACGCTGCAGGAGCGGTGGCCGCACGTCGCCGTGCTCGGCGCGCCGGCCCCCGCCTCCGCCGGCCCCGCCTCGACGAGCAGCCCAGCCTCGGCGGACGAGGTCGAGGGCGGCAACCTCGTGATGGTCGCGTCGGAGCGTCCGCTCGACGTCGACGCCTTGCGCGCCCAGCTCGACCGGCGTCAGGTGGGCTGGACGGTCCTCGCAGGCTCGACGCTCGACCGCTGGGTCGGTGACGCGCCGGTGCTGACCGACGACTACGCGCCGGTCGACCAGCTGCTCACGACGCGCGCGGGCGCCTGACCCGCCGCCCACGCCGTCGGGTGCGGGACCAGGCGCCGACGATCGCCGCGCGCAGCGCCCCGGGGCGGAACGCGTCGCCGCGTCGGACGGGGTCCTGTGGTCGATGGGATCGACGGTGGTCGCTCATGGGGGCCTCCTGAGGTCTCGTCCGACACGTACCCGGTGGCGCCTGCGGCATGCGGACGACCCCGGGCTGTCGGCTCAACCCGGGGACGTCCTGGTGCCAGGCTGTACCCGGCGGGCCGGTCCCGCAGGCCGAAAGGAGCCGTCGTGGCCCTCAGGCGGCGGCTTCGCCCACCTCGCGCCGCAGCCGCGCCAGCAGGTTCGACAGCCGTCTCGACACCTGCATCTGGCTGATGCCGAGCCGGGTCGCGATCTCGCGCTGCGGCAGCTCGTCGACGAACCGCCAGGCGAGCAGACGTCGGTCGTCCTCGCTCAGGTTGTCCCGGAGCGAGCGGACGGTCAGCCAGGCCTCGACGCGGGCGTAGCCGGCGTCGTCGAGCGCACCCGCGCCCAGCTCGTCGTCGATCCGGTCGCTGGTGAAGCAGCTGCTCGCCGCCATCGCCTCACGGACGTCGGCGAGCGGCACGCCGAGGCGGGCGGCGAGGGTCTCGGGCGCGACAGGTCCCGCGCTCGTCTCCCCGGCGATCTGCGCCTGCAGCTCCTGCAGCCGCCGGGGCGGACGCACGCTCCAGGCGAAGTCGCGGAAGTAGCGCTTGATCTCGCCGCGGATCGTGCTCGCGGCGAACGGCGCGAACGCGCCGACGCCGGCGTCGAAGCGTTCGGCGGCCTTCACGAGGGCGAGGCGAGCGACCTGGAGCAGGTCGTCGTCCTCCACGCCGCGGCCGCGGTAGCCGCGGGCCAGTCGTGCGGCGAGGTCGAGGTGCTCGGTGACGAGCGGGTTGCAGTCAGCCATGTCGGTCCCCCCAAGGACGGGTGACGAAGTGGCTGCTGCTGAACCGCCCCCACTGTCACCCCCTGGCGAGCGCGCCGCAACTCGGCGCGGTTCGTCCGGCAGGCGCCGGGGTACGCCGTGGGTCGTGGACACCGCAGCACCGACCCCCGACCAGCCCGCCCCCGCGGCGACGGAACCGAGCACCAGGAGCGTGTCCTTCGGACCGCTGCAGATCCAGGTCGACGGGACCGTCCTCGAGCCGCGGCCGTGGACGTACGCCCAGTCGACGTGGGCCGCCGAGCTCCTCGAGAGCCTGCCGCCCGGCGACGTGCTCGAGCTGTGCGCCGGCGCGGGCCAGATCGGCCTGGGCGCCGTGCACGGCACCGGGCGGCGGCTCGTCATGGTCGACGCGGAGCCGCGGGCCTGTGCGCTCGCCCGGCTCAACGCCGCTCAGGTCGAGGAGGACGTCGAGGTCCGGGAGGGCCGCTTCGACGCCGTGCTCGACCCCGCTGAGCGGTTCGCGCTCGTCGTGGCGGACCCTCCGTGGGTGCCGAGCCAGCGCGTCGCGGAGTTCCCGGAGGACCCGGTGTGGGCGATCGACGGCGGCATCGACGGCCTCGAGGTCGCCCGACGTTGCGTGCGGACGGCATCGCGGCACCTGGCGGCGGACGGCCGCGTGCTGCTGCAGCTGGGCAGCGTCGAGCAGGTGGAGGTGCTCGACCACACGTGCGAGACGTCCGGGCTGGAGGTCCTGGCCGTCCGGGAGGCCGGCGAGGGTGGTTCGCGCGGGGTCCTGGCGCTGCTGGGACCGGAGGCCTGGACGGGTCCGCGTCCGCACGAGGGTTGACGTACGGCCGTTCCCGTGGTGCCGTGGAAGGGAGGTTGAGCCAGCAGCCGCACTCGTACGACGAGAGGCAGCACCATGGATACGACCGACCCTGACGCCCGGACCTGCGAGACGCTCGACGAGGCGGCCCACGCCTCGCCGTTGGAGCGGCTGAGGCTCCAGAACGGCGTCGTCACCGAGTACACCCCGATGGCCCGACGCCTGGCACGGCGCTACCGCGACCGCGGCGTGGAGGCCGACGACCTCGAGCAGGTGGCCCGGCTCGGGCTGGTCAAGGCGGTGCGCCGCTTCGACCCCACCCGACGGTCGTTCGCGGCCTACGCCGTGCCCACCGTCCTGGGCGAGCTGCGGCGCCACTTCCGCGACAAGGCGTGGGCCGTCCGTCCGACGCGCTCCACGCAGGAGCTGCAGAGCGCCGTCAACGCGGCCCGCGACGCCCTGCGCACGGAGCAGCAGCACACGCCGACCGACGACGAGGTGGCGGAGCGCCTGCACGTCAGCCGCGCCGAGGTCCGTGAGGCCGACGCCGCGCACGACGCGTTCGCGCCGCAGTCGCTCGACCGTCCGTCGGCCGTTGACGGCCTGCCGGGGCACGAGCACGTGGGCGCCGAGGACCCTCACCTCGACGCCGTCGAGCGACTGCAGAGCGTCGTCCCGGCGGTCAGGTCGCTCACCGAGGACGACCGTCGGCTGCTGGAGCTGCGGTTCGTCGACGACCTGACGCAGCGCGAGATCGGCGAGCGGCTCGGCATCAGCCAGATGCAGGTGTCGCGGCGGCTCTCGCGGGCGATCGACCAGGTCCGCGACCGCATGGGCGACCTCGACGGCTGAGACGCATGGCGCGTCCCGGTCGGGGAACGCCCTGCGCATGAGCACATCGCAGCACGACCCCGACCGGGACGAGACCCAGGACGACACCGACACCGACACCTCCACCGACGACCGTCGACTGGACGAGAAGCCCTTCGGCGACGACGCGCAGGATCGCCAGGGCGACGACGCCGCCAGCGGCGGGTCCTGACGCGTGACGGTGCCGGGCCCGGGTACGTGGAGGTCATGAGCACCTTCGGCAGCACGCCCCACTCCGGCCCCGGCACCCACGGGAACGCGCCGGTCGACCCCGCGACGTCCCCCGAGACCGAGCCCGACACCGACGAGCCGCCCACCGAGCCGTCGCTGGACGCGTCGGAGCTGGAGGACGACGACGACGAGGACGAGGACGACGACTGAGCGCCGGCCCGAGGGCGGGCATCGGGGCCGTCCGTGGGCCCGGTCGAGGTGTGGACCTGCCGGTTCGCCGGTAGAACCGGATCATGAGCACCTTCGGCGGCACCCCGCAGTCCGGTCCCGGCGCGAGCGAGACGCGTCAGGTCGACCCCCGCACCTACCCCGGCACCGAGCCCGAGGCCGACGCCACGCAGGCGGAGCCGTCCCTCGACGCGTCCGAGCTGGACGACGAGGAGCAGGGCGGCCGCGACGAGGAGTCGTCGGAGTCCTGACGCGGGGTCCCCTGCGGCCCAGGTCGGACGGCGCCCAGGGCGGACGGCGTCAGTGCACGAGCGCCCGCGCGGCAGCCCGGTGGTGCGCCTCGGCGAGCCGGCGGTCCTGCTCGGCGGCCTGCTCGGCCAGCATCTCCAGCTCCTCGCGGTCGAGCGCCGCGTGCACGTCGACCACCGCGAGCAGCGCCTGCCATCCCGCGCGCTTGCCGTTGACGGCCACGCGCATCGCCTCCAGCTCGACGAGATCGGTGAGCGGGGTGCGCTCCGTCCACGACCCGTTCGGCTTGAGCCGGGCGGCGCGCTCGCCCGCGCGCGCCGCGAGCGTCATCAGGGAGGCCTCGCCGACGCCCAGGTCGTCGGCCATGCGGCGCAGGCGCCGACGCTCGTCGAGCAGCTCCTCCTGGATGTCGCGGACGAGGGTGGCCGCGTCGGGGTCGAGCAGCCCGGCCGCGCTGCGACCGAACAGGTCGATGCCGGCGGCCGACCCTGCCAGGTGCGTGTGGACGTGGTGGGCGATCGGGGATCCTCCAGGTACGAGCATGCCCCCCTCGTACCCCGTCGTCCCCGCTCGACGCACCGTCCGGCAGTGCGCTGCGTCGCGTCCGCCCGGGGCGTCGGACTCCGGTCGTCGGGTACGTCCCGCGTGACCCATCCCGACCCGAGGAGGACCCGTGAGAGCAGTGACGTGGCAGGGACGCCGTGACGTGCAGGTGATGGACGTGCCGGACCCCCGCATCGAGGACCCGACCGACGTGGTGCTGAAGGTGAGCAGCACGGGGCTCTGCGGCTCCGACCTGCACCTCTACGAGGTGATGGGTCCGTTCATGCACGCGGGTGACGTGCTCGGCCACGAGACGATGGGCGAGGTCGTCGAGGTCGGGTCAGGGGTCTCGCGGCTCTCGGTCGGCGACCGGGTCGTCGTCCCGTTCCAGATCTCGTGCGGCGACTGTTTCATGTGCCGTCGTGGCCTGCAGACGCAGTGCGAGACGACGCAGGTCCGCTCCTCCGGCATGGGCGCGGCCCTGTTCGGCTACAGCGAGCTGTACGGCAGCGTCCCGGGCGGGCAGGCGGAGTACCTGCGCGTCCCGCACGCCGAGTACGGCGCGATCACGGTGGGTCCCGACCTGCCCGACGAGCGCTACGTCTACCTCTCCGACGTCATGCCGACGGCGTGGCAGGCGGTGCGCTACGCCGACGTCCACGAGGGCGACACGCTCGTCGTCGTGGGCCTCGGGCCGATCGGCGACATGGCCTCGCGGCTCGCGCTGCACCACGGCGTCCGCGTGATCGGTGTCGACCTCGTGCCCGAGCGTCTCGAGCGCGCCCGTGCCCGCGGGGTGGAGGTGCTGCACGTGGAGCAGGACGACGTCGCGGCCGCGGTGCTCGAGGCGACGTCAGGACGCGGTGCGGACGGCGTCGTCGACGCGGTGGGCATGGAGGCGCACGGCTCGCCCGGCCCGTCGGCGCTGCAGAAGGCGGCCGGGCTGCTGCCCGACGGTCTCGCGAAGCAGGTCATGACGTCGGCGAGCGTCGACCGGCTCGCGGCGCTGCACCTCGCCACCCAGCTCGTGCGACGGGGCGGGACGGTCTCGCTCTCCGGCGTGTACGCCGGCACGCACGACCCGATGCCGATGCAGCAGCTGTTCGACCGGCAGGTGACCCTGCGCATGGGACAGGCGAACGTGAAGCGCTGGGTCGACGACCTGCTCCCGCTGGCCGAGCGCTCGGACGACCCGCTCGGGCTCGAGGGCTTCGCGACGCACCGTCCGTCGCTCGAGGACGCCCCTGAGGCCTACAGCGCCTTCCAGAAGAAGCAGGACGGCACCGTCAAGGTCGTCTTCAAGCCCTGACCCCACCCCACCTTCTGGACACGTCCGGGGGTTGCGGGGCGTCGGAGCGCCCCGCAACCGTCCAGGAGTGTCAGACGAGGCGCTTGTGGGTGCCGTCGCACCACGGCAGGCGGGTCGACGCCTCGCAGCGGCAGAGGGCCACGACGGGACGGCGCGCCAGGCTCGCGACGCCCTCGGGGTCCACCACGACGTCGACCCCACGCACCAGCGCCGGGCCCTGGGCCGCCGCCCGACGGAGCGCCTCGCGCCGAGCCTCCTTGCGCGACGGCCCGTCCGCGCTCATGCCGGCACCGCCGTCGGCACGAGGCGCTCGGCGCACCGGTCCTCCAGGTCCACGCACACGAACGCCCCGAAGAGCACCTCGCGCTCCAGCGCGGGGTCGCCCTCGGTCGCGAGGTCGCAGATCCGACGGGCCAGGTGCTCGTGCACCGCGTCCGCCTCGACGTGCTCGTCGTAGTACCGCCACACCGGCTCCGCGAACCCGAGCCTCTGCAGCCCGCGCACCATGTCGGCGCTGGGCAGCGCGCTGGTCGCCTCGAAGGCCGCCAGGTGGCCGAGCGCGGCGTGGACGAGACGACGGTTGAGGCACAGCAGCGAGATCGCGTTGTTGAGCGTGAGCGTCTCCTCGTCGGCGTCGTCCACGTACGCGCCGTAGCCGGGGTCGAGCCCGGCCGCCTCGAGGGCCTGGGCGAACAGGTGCTGGTGGACCAGGTCCGGTTCACCGTCGCCGAGCTCGTCGTACTGGAGCTCGGTCAGGGCGGCCTTCGCGGCGGGACGCAGCCGCGGCAGCAGGAAGCACTGCGGGTCCGCCTCCTTGAGGTGGTACACGCTGCGCTGCACCAGGATCCGCTCCACGTCCTCGACGGTGGCCCGCTCCCGCACGAACCGGGCGACGCCGGGCGCCTGCGTGTCGGCCGAGACGAGCTCCTCGACGGTGCCCGGGACGGTCGCCTCCGCGAACCGTCGCCGCAGCCACGCCTCGAGGTCGCGCGACAGCCGGTTCCGCACCCGCAGGACGTCGGGCGACCACTCCAGGTCGGGATCGACACCGTCGAACCCGCGGTAGGCCAGCTCGTGCAGCGTCCACAGCGCGAGCGCGTGGTCGCGCGACGTCGGGTCGGGCGCGTCGGGCAGCTCGGGCAGGGGCGTGCCGGACTCCAGGTGGTCGTGCACGGCCCGGCTCACCGGACCGCACGGCGTGGGGATCCTCATGCACCGCACGTACCCCGGGTACGGGTCGGCGACACGTCCGCGCGGCCGAGGCGGTTCGGACCACCGGGAACGGGTACGACTCCAGTGGGTGACGCGGTCCCGGTGCCCGCCTCGCGCAGTGCGGGTGCCGGGCCGCGCCGCCCCGAGCGCCACCACCGTCGCGCGAGCCGTGGCCGGACGGACCGGTGGCCGTCGGCCCGCGGGACGCGGCCGCGTGTCCTAGGCTCTCCTCGGCGAGATGCCGGGGGAGCACGAGGAGGCACGATGACCGACTGGCGGCCCGACGTCCTGGGCGACGGCTACGAGCAGCTCACGTACGCGCTGGGCGACGACCCGGACGGGCAGGGCGAGGTCTTCGCCACGCTCGTGCGACGCACCTGGACCGAGGCGGAGCCCGCGCGCCGAGCCGTCCTGTACGTGCACGGCTTCAGCGACTACTTCTTCCAGACCGCGATGGCCGACTTCTTCGCCGAGCGCGGCTTCGCCTTCTACGCACTCGACCTGCGCAAGTGCGGCCGGTCGCGGCGCGAGGGCCAGACGGCCCACCACGTGACCGACCTCGCGCACTACGACGTCGAGCTCGACCGCGCCCTCGCCACGGTGCGCGCGGAGGTGCCGGACGGCCCCGTGCTGTTGTCGGCGCACTCCACCGGCGGCCTGGTGCTCCCGCTGTGGTTGGACCGCCTGAACCGGCGTCCGGGGGGCTCGAAGGGCGCGGGCATCAGCGGTCTCGTGCTGAACAGCCCGTGGTTCGACCTGCAGGGCAAGCCCTGGATGCGCGAGGTCGGCACGGTCGTGATCCGCGGGATCGGCCGGGTCAAGCCGTTCGACGTCATGAAGCTGCCGTTCACCGACGCGTACGGCAGCAGCCTGCACGTCGGCGCCCACGGGGAGTGGGACTACGACGTCGCGCTGAAGCCGCTCAACGGGTTCGAGGTCACCTTCGGCTGGCTCGGCGCCGTGCGGGCCGGCCAGGCGCGTCTGCACCGCGGGCTCGACGTCGGCGTCCCGTCGCTCGTGCTGCGCTCGGACAAGAGCCGCTTCGCGCGGTCGTGGTCGGAGGAGGTCGACCGCGCCGACGCCGTGCTCGACGTCAAGCAGATCGCCCGCTGGGCCGGCTGCCTCGGCGACGCGGTCACGTCGCTGCCGGTCCCGGACGCCCGGCACGACGTGTTCCTGTCGTTGAAGGAGCCGCGCGAGGCCGCCTACGAGGCGGTCGACACCTGGTTGCGCACGAGCTCGCTGATCTGACCGGCGCGCCCCGGCGCGGTGGGGTACACCTGGACCGTGACCGCCATGCCCATGTTCCCGCTCGGGACCGTCCTGCTCCCGGGAGGCCTGCTGCCCCTGCGGCTGTTCGAGCCGCGCTACCTGGCGCTGCTCGCCGACGTCCTCGCCGACGACGAGCCCGAGATCGGGTTCGTGCTGATCGAGCGCGGGGTCGAGACGGGCGGCGGGGACTCCCGGTTCTCGACCGCGACGGTGGGCCGCGTGGTGCAGGTCGAGCCGCGCCAGCAGGAGATGGGCCTGGTGGCCGTGGGCGGACGGCGGGTCGAGGTCGAGGGCTGGCTGCCCGAGGACCCGTACCCGCGGGCCAAGGTGCGTGAGCTGCCGCCGCTGGAGCTCGACGTCGACCTGGTCGCGGTCGCCGAGGTGCACGAGCGCGCCACGACCGCGGCGGTGCGGCTCGGCGCGATGCCGCCCGAGCCGCCGCCGCACGACCTCGAGGCGGCCTGCTGGCACCTTGCGGACGGCTGCCCGATGGGCCCCTACGACCGGCTCGGCCTGCTGCGGGCGACGTCGGCGAGCGCCCTGCTGGCAGCGGTCGACGACGCCTACGAGCAGGCCGTCGCGCTGCACGAGGCCTTCGGCTCCGGCGGCTGACCGCACGCCGTGACCCGTGTCGGGCGGCGCGGCTAGGCTCGGGGCCGTGGATGCCCCTCTCGCCCTCTACCGCCGGTACCGTCCCGAGACGTTCGCCGAGGTGATCGGGCAGGAGCACGTCACCGACCCGCTCCGCCACGCGCTGGCCGCCAACCGGGTCAACCACGCGTACCTGTTCTCCGGCCCGCGTGGCTGCGGCAAGACCACCAGCGCCCGCATCCTGGCGCGCGCCCTGAACTGCGAGCAGGCGCCGGTCTCCGACCCGTGCGGGGAGTGCCAGAGCTGCCGCGACCTCGCGCGCGGCGGCCCGGGCAGCGTCGACGTCATCGAGATCGACGCCGCGAGCCACGGTGGCGTCGACGACGCCCGCGACCTGCGCGAGCGCGCGTTCTTCGCGCCGATCAGCAGCCGGTACAAGGTCTACATCATCGACGAGGCGCACATGGTGAGCCCGCAGGGCTTCAACGCGCTGCTCAAGCTCGTCGAGGAGCCGCCGCCGCACCTGAAGTTCATCTTCGCCACCACCGAGCCCGACAAGGTGATCGGCACCATCCGGTCCCGTACGCACCACTACCCGTTCCGGCTGGTCCCGCCGAAGGCGCTCGGCGACTACCTGAACCAGCTGTGCGAGGCCGAGGGCGTGCGCCTCGAGCCGGCCGCGCTCCCGCTCGTGGTCCGCGCTGGTGCCGGCTCGGTGCGCGACACCCTCAGCGTCCTCGACCAGCTGCTGGGCGGGGCCGGGCCGGAGGGCGTCACCTACGACCTCGCCGTGCAGCTGCTGGGGTACACCCCCGACTCGCTGCTCGACGAGGCCGTCGGGGCGTTCGGTGCGTCCGACGGCGCCACGGTGTTCGGCGTCGTCGACAAGATCATCGAGTCAGGGCAGGACCCGCGGCGCTTCGCCGAGGACCTGCTGCAGCGGCTGCGCGACCTCGTCGTGCTGCGGGCCGTGCCCGACGCGCTCGTCACCGGTCTGCTCGACGTGCCGGGCGACCGGGCCGAGCGGCTGCAGGGGCAGGCCACGTCGTTCGGCCCGGCCGACCTGACGCGTATGGCCGACATCGTCAACGCGGCGCTCACCGAGTTCCGCGGTGCGACCGCGCCGCGTCTGCTGCTCGAGCTCATGTGCGCGCGCATCCTGGTGCCGGCCTCCGACGCGTCGGGCGTGGTCGCCCGGGTCGACCGGCTCGAGAAGCGGCTCTCCATGGGTGGCGTACCGGCCGACCAGGTGCCGGTCGACACCCGTCCCGCGCCGGCGCCCAGCGTCGCGGCAGCGCCCCCCGCGCCCCAGTCGTCGGCGCCTCAGGCTTCTGCGGCCCAGCCGTCCAGCCCGCGCGAGGCGGCCCTGCGGCAGGCCGGCGCAGCGGCGTCGGCACCTGTCGCGGAGCCCGACGACGTCCCCGAGCCGCCGGACCTGCCGCCGTGGGACGTCGAGGAGCAGGTCGGGCGGTCTGCGCCTCCCGAGGACGCCGCGCCGACCCTGTCGGCGCCCGAGCCTCCGACGCAGCCCCAGCCCCAGCAGCCGCAGCCCCACCAGCCGCCGTCCCCGCAGCCCCAGACGCAGCAGCCTCGGCACCGTCCTGAGCCCCCGGCCCAGCAGTCGGCCCCGGCGGCGCCTGCGGCGGGGGGCATGGGGGTGGCCGACGTGCGCCGGCTCTGGCCCGAGGTGCTCGAGGTCATCAAGGGGCTGCGCCGCTTCACCTGGATCATGCTGAGCCAGAACGCGCAGGTGCAGGCGCTCGACGGCCAGACGTTGACGATCGCGCTGGTCAACGCTGGTGCGCGCGACTCGTTCGTCGCGAGCGGGTCGGCCGAGTACGTGCAGCAGGCGCTGCAGCAGGTCATCGGCGTGCAGTGGCGGATCGAGGCGATCGTCGACCCGTCGGTCGACCCGCGCGCGGCCAGCACGCCGCAGCCCTCGGCGCCCGCGGCCCAGCAGGCCGCCCCGGCGCCGTCGGGGCAGGGTCGTGGCGTGGGCGCACCCGAGGCGGTCCGGCAGGCCATGCGCGAGCCCGGCTCGGTGGCACCGCCGGAGGATCCCGACCTCGCGGCGCACCCCGACGACCCGGTCGTCGACCAGGGCGCCGACCCCGAGCAGCTCCTCTCGCGGGAGCTGGGTGCGCGGGTGATCGATGAGATCGACCACGGCTGATCCCGGCGGGGGTGCCGGGCCCCGGGCGGCGGACGGCGCAGCCGGGGGTGCCGGTGCGGCCGTGACGGTGCACCGGCGGCGCCTCGGGCTCGAAGAGGGTCCGCTGGAGGTGCTGCGACGCTTCCGCGGCCGCGACCGTCCGGTGGCGCTGGTCGGTGCGTGGCACCAGGGCGACGCGCTGGTGGCCTGCGACCCCGTGCGGGTGCTCGACCCCGAGGTCGACGACCCGTTCGACCTGTCGCTGCCCGAGGTCGCGCTCGGGGCGTCGTCCGACGGGGCGGCCGGCTTCGGGGGTGGCTGGATCGGGCTGTGGGGGTACCGCCTCGGCGGGCGGCTGGAGCGGGTGCCACCGGCTCGTGCCCGCCCCGTCGAGCAGCCCGACGCGCGGCTGGCGTTCTACGCGTGGGTGCTGCGACGCAGCCGCGGCACGTGGTGGCTGGAGTGGCTGGGCGACGTCGACGTCGCGCCGGTGCTGGCGGCGCTCGAGGGTCCCGCGCCGGGGCCCGTCGCGCACGACGTCGGCCCGCTGCGGCTGGTGGCGTCGCCCGAGGAGCACGTGGCGGCGGTCGCGCGGGCCGTCGAGCACGTGCACGCGGGCGACCTCTTCCAGGTGAACCTCTGCGCGCGTCTGGAGGGCGACGTGCAGGGTCACCCGGTCGACGTCTTCTGTGCAGGGGCACAGCTCCTCCGCCCGGCCTACGGCGCGTTCGTGGGTGGCCCGGCCGGCAGCGGCGAGGGCGTCGCGTCGTTCTCGCCGGAGCTCTTCCTGCGCCGCACGGGCCATGAGGTGCTGACGTCGCCGATCAAGGGCACCGCGCCGCGCGGCGTCGGGCCGCAGGACGACGCCGCGGCGGCCGAGACGCTCGCGGCCTCGGCGAAGGACCGTGCCGAGAACGTCATGATCGTCGACCTGATGCGCAACGACCTCGGCCGGGTGTGCGCGCCGGGCAGCGTGCGGGTGCCCGCCCTCGTCCGGCCGGAGCGGCACGCCGTGTGGCAGCTGGTCTCCGACGTCGTGGGCCGCCTCGCGCCCGACGTCGACGACGCCGACCTGTGGCGGGCCACGTTCCCCCCGGGGTCGGTCACGGGTGCGCCGAAGGTGCGCGCGATGGAGGTGGCGGCGGAGCTCGAGGCGACCGGGCGGGAGGCGTACACGGGCGCGATCGGCCACGTGAGCCCGCTCGCCGGTCTCGAGGCGAACGTCGTCATCCGCACCCTGGAGATGGCGCGGGGGCGGGCGTGGCTCGGCGTGGGAGGCGGCATCGTGGCCGACTCCGACCCGCAGGCCGAGCTGGCCGAGGTGTTCGTGAAGGCGCGTCCGGTGGTCGAGGCCGTCGGTGGCACCCTCGTCGACGACGTCCCGCGTCCCGCGCCCGCGGTCTCGGCGCCGCACCGGTCGGCGGGCGACTGGTCCGCCGACGTGGGTCGCGGCGTGTTCACCACCCTGCTCGTGGACGACGGGCGGGCCGTCGACGTCGCGTCGCACCTGGCCCGTCTCGACGCCAGCGTCCGCGCCGTCTACGGCAGCAGCGTCCGGGAGGGGCTCGACGACGCGGTGGCG
Organism: Aeromicrobium sp. REDSEA-S38_B2; assembly: GCF_001628525.1. NCBI lineage: Bacteria > Bacillati > Actinomycetota > Actinomycetes > Propionibacteriales > Nocardioidaceae > Aeromicrobium > Aeromicrobium sp. REDSEA-S38_B2. The sequence continues at coordinate 35,656 of NZ_LUNH01000014.1, forward strand.
CGGCGGGCGGCGAGCCTTCCGCCCGGCCGGCACCGTCTGCGGGTCGAGGCGGTGCCGCTCGAGCCGCCGGGCGACGCCGACGACCACGCCGTGCCGGTGCGGGTCCGGCTCGTCGACGCCCCGCTGGCGCCCGCACCCGCGTCGTGGCGGCTCGTGCCGCGCGAGGTCCCGGGGGGATGGGGCAGCCACAAGTGGGTCGACCGTGGCCCGCTCGAGCCTCCGGCCGGGGCCGACGAGCTGCTGCTGGTCGACGTCGACGGCTCGGTGCTGGAGGGTGGCCGCACCTCGGTGTTCTGCGTGCTCGACGACGGCGTGCACACCCCGCCGCTCGACGGCCGGGTGCTGCCCGGCACCCAGCGCGCCCGGGTGGTCGACGCCCTCCTGCGCGCCGGGGTGCCGTTGCGCCAGCGTCGGCTCACGCGCTCCGACCTCGTGGCGGCGTCGGAGGTCTTCGTCACGAACGCCCTGCGCGGGGTCGTGCCGGTGCACGAGGTCGAGGGGGTCGGCACCTGGTCCGCCCCCGGCCCCCTCACCACCCTCCTCTCCACCTCGCTCGCCTCCCCCCACCCCCCTGACCGTGACGTCTCCGGGCCCGAACCCGGGTTCTCGCCCCGCGAACGTCACGGTCAGCGGGGGAGGGGGCGGGCGGCGCGGGTGCTGTTCGTCGACAACTACGACTCGTTCGTGTTCAACCTCGTGCAGTACGTGCGCGAGCTCGGCGCCGATGCCGACGTCGTCCGCAACGACGAGGTCGGTGTCGAGCAGCTCCTCGCCGCGCGGTCGGCGGGGGACCTGACCCACGTGGTGCTGTCGCCGGGGCCCGGCGCACCTTCGGACGCGGGTATCAGCGTCGACGTCGTCCGCCGGCTCGGCCCCACGACGCCGCTGCTCGGCGTGTGCCTCGGGCACCAGGCGATCGCCGAGGCCTACGGGGCGCGCGTGGTCCGCGCACCCCAGGTGGTGCACGGCAAGCCGTCGTTGGTCCACCACGACGGGCTCGGCCTGCACGCCGGGCTGCCCACGCCCCTCGTCGTGGCCCGGTACCACTCGCTGGTGGCCGAGGAGGCCAGCCTGCCGACGGACCTCGTCGTCACGAGCCGCACCGCGTCGGGCGTGGTGATGGGGCTGCGGCACGCGACCCACCCGGTCGAGGGCGTGCAGTGGCACCCCGAGTCGATCCTGACCAGCCACGGGCACGACCTGCTCGCCACCTTTCTCGACGCCTGAGGTCGGCGTCGGCCGCGATCGCCTCCGCGTGGCAGCATCGGAGCCATGGACCTGACCCTCACCGACGAGCAGGCCGGATTCCGCGCCCTGGCCCGCGACTTCCTCGATCGGGAGGTCGTGCCGCACCGGGCCGCGTGGGACCGCGCGGAGTCCGTCGACCTCGCGATCATCCCGAGGCTCGGCGAGATCGGGTTCTTCGGCCTGACCATCCCCGAGGAGTACGGCGGCGTCGGCGGCGACTACCTCACCTACGTCCTCGCGGCGGAGGAGTTGGGCCGCGCCGACTCCGCGATCCGCGGCATCGTCTCGGTCTCCTCCGGGCTGTTCGGCACGTCCGTCCTGCGGCACGGTACCGAGGGGCAGAAGCAGCGCTGGCTGCCCGACATCGCGGCCGGCCGGATCCTCGGCTGCTTCGGGCTCACCGAGCCCGGCCACGGCTCCGACGCCGGCAACCTGCGCACCCGCGCCCGCCGCGACGGTGACGACTGGGTGATCGACGGCTCCAAGGTGTTCATCACCAACGGCACCTGGGCCGACGTCGCCCTCGTCTTCGCCCGCACCAGCGACGACGGCCCGCGCGGCGTCTCGGCGTTCCTCGTGCCGACCGACACGCCCGGCTTCGAGGCGACGGAGATCAAGGGCAAGCTCGGCCTGCGCGGCCAGGCCACCGCGGCGCTGTCGTTCGACGGCGTCCGCGTGCCCGCCGACGCGCTGCTCGGCGAGGTGGGCCAGGGCTTCAAGATCGCGATGCAGACGCTCGACAAGGGCCGGGTGACGATCGCGGCGAGCTGCGTCGGCATCGTCCAGGGCTGCCTCGAGGAGACCGTCGCGTACACCGGCCAGCGGGAGCAGTTCGGCCAGCCGATCGCGTCGTACCAGCTCGTGCAGGAGATGATCGCCGACATGAGCGTCGACGCCGACGCGGCGCGGCTGCTCACCTGGCGGGCCGCCGATCTCATGCAGCGCGGCGAGCCGTTCGGGACGGCGGCGTCGAAGGCCAAGCTGTTCGCGTCGGAGGCGGCGGTTCGGGCGGCGAACCTCGCCGTGCAGGCGTTCGGCGGGTACGGCTTCATCGACGAGTACCCGGTGCAGAAGTACCTGCGCGACGCCCGGGTGATGACGCTCTACGAGGGCACCAGCCAGGTGCAGAAGCTCTTGATCGGGCGGGCCGAGACGGGGATCAACGCGTTCGTCTGACGCGGTCGCGACCGCGCGCCGGACGCCGTCGTCGCGCCGTCGGGCCTAGACTTGCTCCTTGTGTACGACGGAGTGATCCAGGACCTCATCGACGAGCTCGGGCAGCTGCCCGGGGTCGGTCCGAAGAGCGCCCAGCGGATCGCCTTCCACCTGCTCGACGCCGACCCCGCCGACGTCCGTCGTCTGGCGCAGGTCCTCGTGGAGGTCAAGGACAAGGTGCACTTCTGCGCCGTGTGCGGGAACGTCACGGTCGACGTCGAGTGCCGCATCTGCTCCGACCCGCGCCGCGACGCCACCGTGCTGTGCGTGGTGGAGGAGAGCAAGGACGTCGTCGCGATCGAGCGGACCCGCGAGTTCCGCGGCCGCTACCACGTGCTCGGCGGGGCGATCAGCCCGATCGCCGGCGTCGGGCCCGACCAGCTGCGCATCCGCGAGCTGCTCGGGCGTCTGCAGGACGGCACGGTCACCGAGGTGATCATCGCCACCGACCCGAACCTCGAGGGCGAGGCCACGGCCACCTACCTCATCCGGATGCTCAGCACGCTGGGCCTGCGGGTCAGCAAGCTCGCGAGCGGCCTGCCCGTCGGCGGCGACCTCGAGTACGCCGACGAGCTGACGCTCGGCCGCGCGTTCGAGGGCCGCACCGCCATCGCCGGCTGACGCGGGGTCAGGCTCGACCGGCCAGCAGCTCCTCCTGGTCGGCCGCCACGGCGCGCACGACGCGGATCCAGAGCACGCCGGCCACCACCCAGGCGACGGTCGAGACGGCGGCGAAGGCCGGGAGGTCGCCCACCCCGGTCGACTCGAGATCCGTCGGCACGAGGAGGGACTCCACGCCGCTCGCGACGTTCGCGACGATGAACGCGCCCCACCACCAGCCGACGCGGGACCCGGACGACGGGTGGTGCGACCGGACCCGGAGGACGTCGCGCACCACCTGGAAGGGGAACCAGAGGCTCACCACCGGCACGAGCCACCCGCCCCAGACCCAGCCACGGCTGCGAGCGTGCGGCGACGTCGGCGAGAGCAGCTCGACGTTCCTGCGCGCCCGCCACAGCCACAGGCAGGTGACGACGAAGGCGCCGAGCAGCACGAGGTAGCCGACGAGGTCGACGACCTCGTACGGCGTGAAGAACTCCTCGGGCGACCGGCCGGCCGCGGCGCCCGACGTCCACTGGTCCTCGGCGTCGCGTGCCAGCCAGTACCGGGGGAGCATGAGGGCCGCGTAGAGCGCGGCGAAGCCCGTCGTCAGCGCCGTGAGGACGCCCAGCGGCTCGGGAGTGCCGAGCGAGGCACTCGCGGCCGCGGGCACCGGGGAGGCCGGCGCGCCGGACGGCGGCTCGGGCGCGCGGCCCCAGCCCTCGGGGACGTCGTCCTCGGACGGGAAACGAGGGTAGGGCGTCGGGTCGGACATCGGTCTCCTGGCGGTCGTCTGGAGGCCCCGACGCTAGTGCACGGAGGCGCCCGGGGAACGAGAACCTGACGAACCACTGACGGACGACTGACGTGTTGCTGAGAACCGCTCCCGGTTCTTTCTCGCCGTCGTCGCGGTGCCCTAGCGTGTCGGTCGTGAACGTGCTGACGCTGGTGCTGCTGGTGCCCTTCACGGCCTCCGTCGTCGTGCTGATCCTGCTGCTCGGCGCCGCCACGGGGACCCTGTGGTTCCCGCTGGAGGACAAGAGCTGGTACCCCGACGTCGCGTTTGGGCCCCCGGCCCTGCTCGACGGGCGCTGGTGGACGGTCGTCACCGGCTCGCTCTACGCGCTCAAGCCGCTGCAGTACGTCGCCATCCTCACGTTCTTCGTCCTTCCGGTCAGCCTCTGCGAGTGGCGGCTCGGCACGCGGCGCACGGCCGCCGTGGTCGTCGTCTTCCAGGCGATCGGCGTGATCGGCGGTGGCTACCTGATGGTGGCGCTGTCGTCCTGGACCGACTGGGGCTGGGCGCAGCGCACCGCGCAGGACCTCGACGTCGGCTTCAGCGCGGGCGCGCTCGCGGCAGCCATGGTCGTCTCGGCCGACCTGCGCCGACCCTGGCGGGGGCGGGTCCGGCTCGGCGTCCTCGGCTACGTGCTCACGTCGCTGACCTTCCTCGGCTACCTCTACGACGTCGAGCACCTGGTGGCCGTGCTGCTCGGCCTCTGGGTGGGCCCCTGGATCGTCGGCCGCCGTCCGTCGCGGACGGTGGCGGAGTGGCTGCGACCCGGATTCACGCGCCGCGACCTGCGGATGCTCACCGGCGGCTCGTTCCTCTGGGGCGCGATCATCGCCGTCATCGGCCAGGTCGCCGACCGCGACGGACCCTTCGGCCCCATCGGCGGCGACCCCGAGTCGTGGTGGTGGGTCCTTGCGGTGGTGGCGGTCGACCTGCTCATCGCGTGGGGCCTCGTGCGCGGTCGCCGCACGTGGTGGATGCTCGCCCTCGTCCTGACCTCCATCAGCTGGTTGCTCGGCGCCGCGACCGCCGCCGTCATCGTGTCCGGCGGCACCTCGAACTCCGGCCTCGTCTGGATCTCCCTGCTGTTCGACACCGCCCAGCTGGCGGCGCTCCTGCTCGGGCGCAGCGCGTTCCGCAACCCCGGCCGGCGCGGCCTGCGCCGGGTGGGCCCCGACCGGGTCGGCGCGCTGCCCACCGACGCCGACCGCGAGCGGGCCCGCGAGCTGCTCCAGCGGCACGGCTCGTCGAACCGTCTGGCCTGGATGACCACCTGGCCGGAGAACCGCTGGTGGTTCACCGACGACGCCGTGGTCGCCTACCAGCAGTCGATGGGGGTCACGATCGGTCTGTGCGACCCGGTGGGTCCCGACCCCCTGCACGTCGCCGAGCGGTTCATCGGCGCCCGCGCGCGACGCCGGCACGCTGCCATGCCTGTTCAGCTGCAGCAGCGCCGTGGCGCGCTGGGCCCAGGACCAGGGCTGGATCGCCGTGCAGGTCGCGGAGGAGGCGATCGTCGACCTGCCCGAGCTCGAGTTCGTCGGCAAGAAGTGGCAGGACGTCCGCTCGGCGTTCAACCAGGCGGGCAAGCACGACGTCGAGACCCGGTTGATGCGGCTGGCGGACGCGCCGCGCGGCATCCGCACCCAGCTGCGGGCGATCTCCGACGAGTGGGTGCGCGACAAGGGTCTGCCGGAGATGGGCTTCACGCTCGGCGGTCTGGAGGAGGCCGAGGACCCCGACGTGTGGATCAACGTCGCGGTCGACGCGGACATGACGGTGCACGGCGTCACGAGCTGGATGCCGATCCCCGGCCCCGACGGGCAGGTCCGCGGCTGGACGCTCGACCTCATGCGTCGCCTCCCCGGCGGCTTCCGCTACACGATGGAGCTCCTCATCGCGTCGGCCTGCCGCGAGTTCAAGGAGCAGGGCTACGAGGTCGTCTCCCTCTCCGGTGCGCCGCTCGCGCACGCCGGCGCGGGCGACAGCGTCGTCGACCGCTCCGTCATCGACGACGTGCTCACGCGGGCCGGCGACGTGCTCGAGCCGTACTACGGGTTCCAGTCGCTGCAGGCGTTCAAGGCCAAGTTCCAGCCGCGGTACGAGCCGCTGTTCCTCGTCGTCGCCGACGAGGCCGCGCTGCCGCGGGTGGGGATCGCGGTCGGGCGCGCCTACCTCGCGGACGCGACGCTCGGACAGCTGCTGGCGCTCACCCGCGGGCACTGAGCGGTACGTGCCTGCCGGGGAACGCCGGTAGACTCACCGAGTGGAGCTGGAGCTGCGGCACCTTCGGGTCGTGTGTGCCATCGCTGACGCCGGGAGCGTCACGAAGGCCGCTGCCGAGCTGGGTGTCGCCCAGCCGGCGCTGACCGCCCAGCTGAGCCGGATCGAGCGGGCCCTCGGCGGCCCGTTGTTCGACCGGGACCACCGCGGTGTCCGGCCCACGTCGCTCGGCGAGCTGGTCATCGCCCGGGCCCGCATGCTGCTGCCCGCCATGACCGGCCTGCTCGACGACGCGACCCGGCTCGCCGACCCTGCCCGCGGCGCGAGCATCCCCGACCACCTGTCCATCGGGTCGTCGTCGCCGGCCGTCCTGGCCCCGCTGATCCAGCGGCTCGAGCAGCGTCACCCCGACCTGCGGGTCTCGACGACGGCCTCGTGGTCGGCCGACGAGCTCGCGCGGGCCCTGGCCGACGGCCGCCTCGACTACGCCGTCATCGGCATCTGCGGCGGCGATGTCGCGCCCGACGACCGCGCCATCACGTGGCGCACGTTCTCCGTCGACCCCGTCTTCGTGATGCTGCCCGAGGACCACGGCGCCGCCGACGCCGCCGAGGTGCCCCTCGGTGCCCTCGCCGGCGAGGCGTGGGCGGCCACCCCGGGCGACGGCTGCTTCCAGGAGTGCTTCGCCGCGGCCTGCGCCCGCGAGGGCTTCGCGCCACGCAGCCTCTACGTGGCCGACGCGGCGAGCTGCATCGAGCTGGTCTCCTCGGGCACGGCCGTGGCGCTCTGCCAGCCCACGCGGGTGCTGCCGGGTCTCGTCACGAAGCCGGTCGCCGACGCGCCGCTGCGCTGGCGCCACCTCGTGGGCTGGCGCACCGACTCGGTGGGCGCCGACTTCGCCGACGAGCTGCTCCTGACGGTGCGCATGGCGCACAACGACCTGGTGTCGCGCAGCCCCGTCTACGCCGCCTGGCTGGAGCAGAACCCGGGCTTCGGCGAGCAGCACGACCCAGGCATCACGCCCGCGGTATGACTCTTCCGGTATGACCCTCCAGGCCTGATCCGCCAGTAGGTTTCTGCACAACCCCTCGGGGGGGCTGCGGAGGCAGGACCGCCTCCGGACGACAGCGTGGGGCGTGGCGGCGAGCCGTCCGTTCCGCAGGAACGGCGGCCCGGGTGATCCCCGGTCCGCCACGACACAGGAGATCGAACCGTGAACACTCCCAAGCGAACCCTCTTCGGCTCGCTGGCCGCTGCCGCCGTGCTCGCCACGGCCTTCGGCCCGCAGGCCATCGCCGCCCCGTCGCAGGACGACGGCGCCGCCAGCTCGAAGGTGGGCATGCTCGGCGCGATGCAGCGCGACCTCGGCCTCACGAAGACCCAGGCCACCGACCGCCTCGCCTCCGAGGCCAAGGCCGCCAAGGTCGACAAGACGCTCGAGAAGAGCCTCGGTGCCGACTACGCCGGCTCCTGGTACGACGCGAAGGCCGGCACGCTCGTCGTCGCCGTCACCGACGCCTCCCAGGCCGGTGCCGTCAAGGCCCAGGGCGCCCAGGTGCGCACCGTCGAGCGCTCGGCCGCCGAGCTCGACGGCTACATGAAGGACCTGAACGCGAAGCAGGCCTCCGCGCCGAGCACCGTCGCCGGCTGGTACGTCGATCCCGCCGCGAACAAGGTCGTCATCCCGGCGGGCGACACCGCCGCCGCCGCGTCGTTCGCCAAGAAGGCCGGCGTCCCGACGTCCGCGATCGAGGTCGAGCGCTCGGCCGAGCAGCCGAAGCCGCTCTACCAGGGTGGCGACGCCTACTACATCACCAACGCGCGCTGCTCGATCGGCTTCGCGGTCAACGGCGGCTTCGTGACGGCCGGTCACTGCGGCTCGCAGGGCGCCGCGACCCAGAACCCCAGCGGCACGTTCGCCGGGTCCAGCTTCCCCGGCAACGACTACGCGTGGGTGCGCTCCTCGGCCACCATCACCGGCACGGTGAACAACTACAGCGGCGGCAGCGTCGCGGTCCGCGGCTCGCAGGACGCGGCCGTCGGCTCGTCGATCTGCCGGTCCGGCTCCACCACCGGCTGGCACTGCGGCACCATCCAGGCCCGCAACTCCACGGTGAACTACGCGCAGGGCTCGGTCTACGGCCTCATCCGCACCAGCGTGTGCGCGGAGCCGGGCGACTCGGGCGGATCGGCCATCACCGGCAACCAGGCGCAGGGCGTCACCTCCGGTGGCTCCGGCAACTGCTCCTCGGGCGGCACGACCTACTTCCAGCCGGTCAACGAGATCCTCAGCGCCTACGGCCTGACGCTCAAGACCTCCTGATCGAGGACACCGCGCGCGGCGCGGGCCCGGTACCGGTCTCTCGGGACGGTGCCGGGTCCGTGCCGCGTCGGTGTGTCCGGCCGATCTCGTCGTCCCGGGACAGGAACGACGGTGGAGGGCCGTGCCGGCCGACCTATAGGATGACGACGTTGCCCGGTCAGCGTCGCCCTGGCACGGTCCCACCAAACCCCCGCACCGCAAGGACATCCGTCGTGGGCATTGTCGTCCAGAAGTACGGTGGCTCCTCCGTCGCCGACGCCACGAGCGTCAAGAGAGTCGCCCAGCGCATCGTCGCCACCAAGAAGGCCGGCCACGACGTCGTCGTGGTCGTCTCGGCCATGGGCGACACGACCGACGAGCTGATCGACCTCGCCAACGAGGTCTCCCCGCTGCCCCCCGCCCGCGAGCTCGACATGCTGCTGACCGCCGGCGAGCGCATCTCCATGGCGGTCCTCGCCATGGCCATCGGCAACCTCGGCCAGGAGGCCCGCTCGTTCACCGGCTCCCAGGCCGGTGTCATCACCGACGCCGAGCACGGCAAGGCCAAGATCATCGACGTCACGCCCGGACGGATCGAGAAGGCGATCGCCGAGGGCGCGATCGCGATCGTCGCCGGCTTCCAGGGCGTCTCGCAGACGACGAAGGACATCACGACGCTCGGTCGCGGCGGCTCCGACACGACGGCCGTCGCGCTCGCCGCCGCGCTGCACGCCGACGTCTGCGAGATCTACTCCGACGTCGACGGCATCTTCACCGCCGACCCGCGGATCGTCCCCGACGCGCGCCAGATCCCGCAGATCTCCTACGAGGAGACGCTCGAGATGGCGGCGAACGGCGCGAAGATCCTGCACCTGCGCTGCGTCGAGTACGCGCGCCGCAACGACATGCCCATCCACGTCCGCTCGTCGTTCTCCGACAAGCCCGGCACGTGGGTCCTCAAGGCCGAGGACGTCACGAAGGACCCCACCATGGAACAAGCCATCATCTCCGGCGTCGCCCACGACCGCTCCGAGGCGAAGATCACCGTCGTCGGCGTCCCCGACCAGGTCGGGTACGCCGCCGCGATCCTCAAGGCGCTCGGCGACGCGCAGATCAACATCGACATGATCGTGCAGAACGTCTCGGCTGCCGCGACCGCGCTGACCGACATCTCCTTCACGCTGCCGCGCGCCGACGGCCAGACGGCCATGACCGCGCTCGCGCGGCTCAAGGACCAGGTCGGGTTCGAGCGGCTCCAGTACGACGACAGCGTCGGCAAGGTGTCGATCATCGGCGCCGGCATGCGCTCGGCCCCCGGCATCACCGCCCGCTTCTTCCAGGCACTGGCCGACGCGAACGTCAACATCGCCATGATCTCCACGTCCGAGATCCGCATCTCCGTCGTCGTCGCCGAGAGCCAGGTCGAGAACGCGGTCCGCGCCGCCCACTCGGCCTTCGACCTCGGCACCGACGAGGTCGAGGCGGTCGTGTACGGGGGGACCGGACGATGAGCCGCACCGCCAGTATCGGCATCGTGGGTGCCACCGGCCAGGTGGGCGTCGCGATGCGCCAGATCCTCGAGGAGCGCAGCTTCCCCGCCGACCAGGTGCGCTTCTTCGCCTCGGCGCGCTCCGCGGGCACCGTCCTGCCGTTCGCGGGCCGCGAGATCACCGTCGAGGACGCAGCGACCGCCGACCCCACCGGGCTCGACATCGCGCTCTTCTCCGCCGGCGCGACCACCTCGCGCGCGCACGCGCAGCGCTTCGCCGACGCCGGCGTGACCGTCGTCGACAACAGCTCCGCGTTCCGCAAGGACCCTGCCATCCCGCTCGTCGTCAGCGAGGTGAACCCGCACGCCATCCCCGACGGCGACGGGCCCGGGGGTCGCGGCATCATCGCCAACCCCAACTGCACCACCATGGCCGCGATGCCGGTGCTCAAGCCGCTGCACGACGAGGCCGGGCTCGTCCGGCTCGTCGTCAGCAGCTACCAGGCCGTGTCGGGCTCCGGCGTCGCCGGCGTCCGCGAGCTGCACGGCCAGGCGCAGGCCGTGGTCGAGAAGGCCGACGCGCTCGCCTACGACGGCACGGCCGTCGCCTTCCCCGACCCCGACGTCTACGTCGCGCCGATCGCGTTCAACGTGCTGCCCATGGCGGGCAGCGTCGTCGACGACGGCAGCAACGAGACCGACGAGGAGCAGAAGCTGCGCAACGAGTCGCGCAAGATCCTCGAGGTCCCCGACCTGCGCGTCGCCGGCACCTGCGTGCGCGTGCCCGTCTTCACCGGCCACTCGCTCAGCATCCACGCCGAGTTCGACCGCGACCTCACGCCCGAGCGCGCCACCGAGATCCTCGCCGGTGCGCCCGGCGTGCAGCTCGTCGACGTGCCCACGCCGCTCCAGGCCGCCGGCACCGACCCGAGCCTCGTCGGACGCATCCGCGCCGACCAGTCGGCGCCCGAGGGCAAGGGCCTCGTGCTCTTCGTCAGCGGCGACAACCTGCGCAAGGGCGCGGCGCTCAACACGGTGCAGATCGCCGAGCTCCTCCTCGGCTGAGGTGGGTCCGTGCGACTCGGCTGGGTCCGGCGGAGGAGAGCTCGGGGGCACATCGCCGAGCTCCTCCTCGGCTGAGGTGGGCGCGAAGGCCGGCGTCACGGTCCGCGCGCGGCGCGACGGCGACGCCGAGCGGCTCGTCGAGCTCCTGGCGCGGACCCATGCCCTCGACGCCTACCCCGTGCGCGGGTCGCTGGTCGGCTGGGCGTTCCTCGCCGGCGACGTCGAGCGCGCCTGGGTGGCGGAGGTGGACGGCCGGGTCGAGGGGCACGTGTGCGTCCTCGCCGGCCCCGACGGGCCGGTCCTGTCGCGGCTGTTCGTGAACCCGGACGCGCGCGGCGCTGGCGTCGGGTCGGTGCTCCTCGACGCGGTCGACGCGTGGGCCGACGAGCGAGGGCTCGCGCTCAGGCTCGTCGTCCTCGACCAGGACGCCGCCGCCCGCCGGCTGTACGAGCAGCGTGGCTGGCAGCACGTCGGCAGCGAACCGGCCGCCTGGCTCGGTGGCACCGGGGGGCTGCTCGTTGTTGCTCAGGTCGAACTTGTCGAACGCGCGGGCCGTGCCCTTCGTGGTCAGGAAGAGGACACCGAAGGCCTGGTTCTCGTCGCAGCCCTCGAAAGCGTAGGCGGAGAGCACGGTCGCCGGCGTGTAGCCGCGCTCGTAGAGGCTGTCGATGGCCGCGACCGTCTCCTGGTTGTTCTCCTTCACCGCGTCGGAGCGCAGCTGCTTGAGCGTGATGCTCTCGCCATCGAGAGGCTCGCCGAGCTTCTTCGCGACGGTGCCGATGGTGTCGCCCTTGCTGGGCGTGTCGCCGAGGACGACGGACTCGAAGCCGGCCGGGGTGGCGCACTTCGTGGTGTAGACGGGCTTGACGGTCAGCGTCTGGCGCAGGCTCTTCTGGCGCGTCGGGCCGAGCTTGCCCTTGCTGTCGCGCACGCGGTACTTGACCACGGTCGACACGTTGTAGGTCACGGACAGGGCGGTGCGCTTGAGCGTGGCCGACTTCTGGTTGCGGACGACGGCCTTGCCGTCGAGGCTGACGTTCAGGAGCGAGGAGGAGACGCGCACGTTCTTCGACACCGACACCGACGGCTTGATGGTGACGGTGGTGCCGATCTCGCCGGGGGCGGGGTTGGCGATCTTCTTGACGGAGACGACGGTCGCGGCCTGAGCCGGGGCGACGAGGCCGAGGGTCGAGCCGACGCCGACGGCGGCAGCCAGCAGGAGCGGGGTGAGCTTGCGCAAGGGGATGTCCGTTCACGAGTGCGGTCGGGAGTGACCGCAGGCTGCTACAGCCTAGGGGCGGATCCGCAACTCGAGACACATTTCGGAAAAGATTGTCGGTTCCATGGACATCAGCGTCGCAGCGCGGCGCGGATCGCCTCGGCCAGCTGCGCGGCGGACGTGCCGAAGTGCCGGGCGCCGACGGTGAACCCCGGATCGGCGTCCGACTCGACGCTGACCGTGTTGCGGGCGGCCGGGGTGCCCTGACCCACCTGGACCTGCGCCCGCGTCGTCGGGCAGGCGAGGCGCTGCCGTCCGCGGTGCAGCGTGACGACGTCGCCGTCGACCTGCAGGCTCTGCCGGTTGCGCCCGCGGACGACGACGAACCACACCCACGCCGCCCCGGCCCACAGCACGAGGAAGAGCAGGGGTGTCGGACGACGGCTCGTGCCGCCGTCGAGCACGGCGGGGCTCGACAGCGCCCCCGTCATGGTGACGGCCGCGAGGGTGAGCAGCACCGCCGCCGCGACGGCGAGCCGCGCTGGCGCCGCGTCGAGCTCCGCCCCGTGGACCTCAAGGCCGGCCGGCACCTGCAGCTGACGGCGTACGACGCGACGCAGGCGCACACCAGCAACCACCTCTTCGGCGACGAGCCGGCCGCCGGCCCGGCGGCCGAGGCCCTGGACGCGCTGCTCTTCGACGAGCCGTTCGGCAACTGGCACGTCGAGACCACCACGCACACCCATCAGCTGCGGGTGACCAAGAAGGGCGAGGGGCTGCTGCACTCGGCGGCCCGCAAGGAGGCCGTGCAGGCCGAGCGCGGGCATGACCGCGACAAGGAGCGGCTGCTGGAGGAGTCCGACCCGGTGTTCCGGGCGCTCGGGCTCACCGACGCCCAGGGCCGGGTCAAGCCCAGCCGGCAGGCCAAGCTGCGCCAGGTCGAGGAGTTCCTGCGCCAGCTGGACGCGGCGCTCTCCGACGCCCGCTCGCGGGGTGCGCTGCGCCGGCCGACGCCGGAGGAGCCGCTGCGCGTGGTCGACCTCGGCTGCGGCAACGCCTACCTCACCTTCGCCGCCCACCGCTTCCTCACCCACGTCCGCGGCCTGCCGGTGCACCTGGTCGGGGCCGACGTGAAGCAGCAGTCGGCCGACCACAACGGCGAGGTCGCCGCCTCGCT